>JBIODY010000052.1:0-10194 GCA_044445505.1 Lysobacterales bacterium | reverse complement strand
GCCGGTTGGGACGGCGACATCAGCAACGGTGGCCAGGATCCGACCGGCAACCACGGCAGCCTGCGTTTCAGCCATCTGGAAATCGCCTGGAGCGGTTGCGGCGAGCGCTGGCCCGGCGGCCAGGTCTTCGGCTGCTGGGGCCAGGAGGAAGGCGGTTACGGCGATGGCCTCGGTACCGGTTCCGGCGGCGGCGACTGGGTGTTCGAGGACAGCCATATCCACAACAACACCCAGGACGGTCTCGACCTGCTGCATCTGGATCCGGCCGCGACGGTCACCATGCGTCGCGTGCGCGCCGAGGGCAATGCCGGCAACCAGCTCAAGGCGTCCGGTCAGGTGCTGATCGAGAACTCGACGATCGACGGCTCCTGCGCGTCATTCACCGGCGTCGGCAACATGCGCCCCGAGGACCAGTGCCGCGCCACCGGCGACTCGATCATGATCGCGCTGGTCGACGGCAAGCCGGCGGCGGTGCGCGACAGCACACTGCGCGGACAGGGCGGTTGCCTGATCACCGGCTCCGGCGGTGGTGCAGGCGCGGTGTTGACGCTGACCGGCAACACCCTGATCGGCGGTCCGCGCTGGGACGATCCCGGGCGATTGACCTGCGGCTATTTTCTCTACGAGAGCAAGGGACGCGTGAACGCCGAGGGCAACCACATCAGCGGCGTCAAGGCATCCACCACGATGCAGGACGCCTGCCGCAACGCAGAGGCGTACCTGCACGATTCCGATCACGCCTGCGAGTGGTTGAAGGGCGTGGTCAAGCGGATCCGGCAGTGACCGCCGTGGGGCCGCGTCCGGCGGCGCGCGAGGCGTCGCCGGAATCGCGAGTCAATCGAACGATCCGTTGAAGATCGGGTCCTCGATCTCCAAGCCCCGATACTCGATGGCCCCGATATCGTCGGCACCCAGCGCCGGCCGCAGGACGCCGCGGTAGTCGGTCGCAGGGCTGTTGGCCGCATCCGCGTTGTTGATCAGCGGGCTGTTCGGCAACGGCAGCGGATCGAAGCTGGCGAGATCGTCGCTGCTGAGACCCGGATCCGTGCAGTGGCTGCCGGTCGGGCACTGGTCGTTGCGCACGTGCCAGAGCAGGTTGTTGACGGTCGTCAGGGTCGCCGGGCTGTTGTAGGCATAGATGCCGCAGGTCAGGCGATTGCCGCCACCGGTGGCCATGGTCAGCCAGTCGTTGTTGCCGCCATAGATCGCGTTGTTGGCGATCAGCACCGTCGAGGTCGCATCACCGCCGGTCCACATGACCTGGCAATTGCCCTGGCCGGTGATCGTGTTCGAGCGCACCACCACGGCGTTGCCCGGATGCGGCTTCAGCGAGATCGAATCGCCGCTGGCGCGGCAGTTGCCCGAGAGCTCCATGTTGTAGCGGCCGACATACTGTGGCGGGGTGGGGCCGTCGTAGTTGTTCACCGGCGACACCGACCACGGCATCGCGCAGGTGCCGATCACGATCGAATTCTCGATCGTCACGTTGCCGGACGCCTTGAGCTGGTTGCCGGCGTTGTCTTCGGCCTTCACGCGACGGTAGGTCACATTCGCGGTCGCATCGCCGTACAGCAGATCGAGGCCATCCGACACGTTGTGATGAATATGGCTGTCTTCGAAGATCCAGGTCCCGCCGGTCGGACCGGCGCCGAAACCGTCGCCATAGCCGCCTTCGTTCTGATCCCAGCAGCCGAAGATCTCGCCGCTCGGGTAGCGTTCACCGCAACCGCTCCACGCGATCTCCAGATTGGTGAAATGGATCGTGCCGTGGTACGAGGTGTCGTTGGTCGGCACGCCGTTGCGGATGTCCGCATCCCAGCCGGCAAAACCGTTTGCCCAGATGCGCACCTTCTGGATCGTCCAGTCGGTCAGGCGCCCGGCGCGCACGCCCTCCGCGCCCAGACCATGGATGTTGAGATCGTGGATCAGCACGTTGCTCGCGTCGCTTGCGATGAGGCCATTCTCAGCCCAGGTTCCGAACGGGTAGGCATCGCGCCTGCATCGATCGATCTGATCCGCACCGCCGGTGCAATTGCCGGCGCTGCAATGGTTCTCGATGCACGAGGAATGGTCGGTCATCTCGAGACAGCCGACTTCGATATTGGATGCTTGCGTGCCGCCCTGGGTGCCGCGGATCTGCACGATCGCGTAGGCGCGCTGCGTGCCCCACAGTTGCGGGGCGGCCGGACAACCCTGGTCGTAGCCCTCGCCGAGGATCCGGGTCGGATGCGTCGCGTCGAGCCCACTCGGCACGGTCTGCATGATGCAGTCGTAGGCGGAGTTCTGGTAGCAGCCGCCGGTTTCCGGCGCCCCGTAACCCATCATGTAGCTGCCGTGGCCGATGATCAGGGTGTCGCCTCCGGCGATGCGGGCCGGATTGCCTGCCGGCGGCAGTGCGATGAACGGATGTGACCAGGCGCAGGCCTGGCCGGAACCGCTGCCGGAATAGGCGACATTGGCGAGACCGGTGCACTGCGCGGCGCTGCCGCCGTCGGTCCGCACGTAGTAGGTGGCCGCATCCGCTGCATGGGCCAGAAAAATACTGGCGAAGAACAGCAGCACGGATGCCGCGGCGCGCAGGACCGGCCGGCCGGGCGAAGTCGCCGAACGAAAATCGAACAACATGGTTTCTTAACCTCTGAAGCGAAAGATCCCGGCGGCGGCAAGACATGTCCGCCGCGAATGCGCTGTGTGGAGATGAAGCGCCGGGAATCTTGACGCGCAGGGAAAATGCGGTTGCGAGCCGCGTCACAATCCGCAATGAATATTCGTATACGAGAGGAGATCTGCGAGATCGGGCGTGTCGCAGTTCGCAGTTCTCTCAACGTTCGTGAGATCTCGACGATATCCGCGGCGGCATCGGCAGGCGATTTGCCGCGCGCGCGGCGAGTGGAAAACGCTCGGCCATCGGCACGATCGGTGACGACGACGTTACCGGTTCGTTCGTGGCGGCTGCATTCTTGAGCGCCATATAACGTTCCAATAACCCGCACAGGATCCAGAAATCTCCCATGACCGAGCCTTCGGAAAACGGGCTGCCATACAGATTTCCGAGCGCCATGCACAAGACCATGGCAGAAAACCCCAGTGCGAGTCCCTGCGCCTCGCTGTCGCCGCTCGGCGCACGCCGCTTGAGCCACCAGCTGAAGGTGAAAATCCGCAGCACCAGCCAGAGCAGGACCACGGCACCCAGCGCCCCGCATTCGCACAGCGTCAATACATAGAAGTTGTGTGCGTCGTAGTGCGCGAAGCGCGGCACATAGCGGCCGATATTGTCCTCGAAGCGGCCATGGCCGACGCCGAACGGATGATCCGCGAACATCTGCATGCCGCCCTGCCAGATTTCCCAGCGGCTTGCCGTGCTGACGTCGACTTCGACGTTGCCATGGGCGCCGCGCTGTTCGGTCTCGGCGACGCGCTCGGTCACGCTGTCCGGCAGATAATTGACGAGCACCAGCATCGACCCGAACAGCGCGAGCGAGAGCAGGAAACTGCGGCGCAGGAACACCAGCGACAGGCCGAGCAGCGCGATGCCGTAGGACTGCCGCGAGTAGGTGACCATGACCGCGAAGCCGGTCAGGGCGACGCCGCTGATCGCGGTGAGGCGCCACAGGCGCTGCCCGCGAAACGCGAGCGCGACCGCGGCGAACAGCGGCACGAACATCGCGTAGTACACGCCGGCACGGTTGGCCATATGGAAGTCCACGCCGAACGGGCCCGACGCGCGATGGGTCTCGTTGAAATTGCCGATGCCGTAGTCCAGACCCTGGCGGATCGCCTGCACGGATGCGACCGCGGCCACGACCAGGATCAGGATGATCATCTGGCGCGTCTGTTTCAGGCCGAGCCGGCAGCGCAGGGCGAGAAAATAGAACAGCGGATAGAAGATCGCATTCTTGAGATAGCTGAAATCGTCGAGCGGAACGCGCGGACTGTTCATCTGTGCATTCACGAATGCGAGCGTGACCACGCAGAAATACAGCAACAGCGGCATTTTCAGATACGCCGGCGCCGGAACCAGACCGACTTCGTGACGGCTCGCGATCAGGACCAGGATGACCAGGAACAGCAGATTGGTGACATTGACCGATGGAATGCCGGTCTCCAGCGGAAAATGCAGTGCATAGACCGTATAGACGACGAGGACCGCGAACAGCGCGCGCAGCATGTCAGGCGCCCCGCGGTGTGCCGGGATCCGCGTTCGGCGCATCCAGATAGCGCCGTGCCCACAGTTCCAGCGACAGGATCAGCCACAGCGTTTCGCCGAAGTCCGCGTTGCCGGCCACGTGCGCCGCCAGATAACGCTCGGCCGCCGCGGCGCGCATCAGGCCACGTTCGCGAAATGCGCGGCTGCCGATCACATCGGCGGCGAGTTCGCGCAACGGGCCGCGGAACCAGCTGCCGAGCGGGATCGCGAAACCCTGTTTCGGCTTGTCGAGCACCGTGGCCGGCAGCCAGCGCCGTGCTGTGCGGCGCAACAGATGTTTGCCGCGCGCATTGCGGATGCGCAGGTCGACCGGCAGGCCCGCCGCGAATTCGACCAGACGGTGGTCGAGCAGCGGCGCGCGGCCTTCGAGGGAATTGGCCATCGCCATGCGATCGAGCTTGACCAGGATGTCGTCCGGCAGGTAGCCGTCGATATCGAGTGCGACGATGCGGTCGAGTGTCTCGCTGCCTCCGTCGGTAAGCCCCGGCGCGGCTGCGTAGTAATCGTCGGCACGTATCGCCTCGCCAAGCAGATCCGCCGCGATATCGGGACGCGTCAGCGCGACGCCGCTGAGGTAGCTGTCCGGAAAACGCAGGTCCAGACGTTCGCCGATCCGCCCCAGCCGGTATCCGAGTGGGCCCGGCAGCGCACGGCCGGCGAGCCGCGCCAGCACTGCGGCGGCGGGCTTCAGCGCGCCAAGGCGCTGCAATTTCAGGAAGCGCAGGTAGCGATCGTAACCGGCGAATGCCTCGTCGCCGCCGTCGCCGGTCAGGACCATCTTGACGTGCCGGCGTGCGAGTTGGGCGACCAGGAAGGTCGGAATCGCCGAGGAATCCGCGAACGGTTCGTCCAGATACCAGACCAGCTGCTGCAGGAGTTGCGCCGCATCCGGCTCGACGACGAGTTCGTGGTGCTCGGTGCCCAGATGCTGCGCGACGTGGCGGGCGTCGGACAGCTCGTTGTAGGCGTCCTCGCGAAAACCGATAGAGAACGTCTTCACCGGCTGGCCGAGATGGCGCGCCATCAGTGCGACCACGACGCTGGAATCGAGGCCGCCGCTCAGGAATGCGCCGAACGGCACATCGGCGACGAGCCGGCTCGCGACGGCCGCATCGAGCCGACGCGCAAGTTCGTCCTCGGCGTCCGCCTCGCTGCCGCTCCGTTTCGGTGCGAACGCGAGCGTGTAGTAGCGGTGCGTGCTGGCGCGCCCGTCCGCATAGCGCAGGTAGTGACCCGGCGCGAGCTTGGCGACACCGGCGAAAATGCTGCGCGGCGTCGGCACGTAGCCGAAGCAGACATAGGCGTGGATCGCGCGCGTGTCGAGCTCGCGGCTGAAGCCAGGCAATGCGAGCAGCGATTTCAGTTCGCTGGCGAACGCGATATGCGCGCCGGTGTCGGCATAGAACAGCGGCTTCTCGCCGAAGCGGTCGCGCGCGAGCAGCAGGGTCCGGTTGCGCGTGTCCCACAGCGCGATCGCGAACATGCCGTGCAGGCGTTCGAAGCACGCCTCACCCCAGGCTTCGTAGGCCTGCACGATGACTTCGGAATCGGATTCCGAATAGAACGCGTGACCGCGCGCGACGAGTTCCGCGCGCAGCTCACGGTAGTTGTAGATCTCGCCATTGAAGACCATCCGCACGCTGCAGTCCGCGTTGTGCATCGGCTGGTGGCCGCCGGCAAGATCGATGATCGACAGCCGGCGCATGCCGAGCAGCGCGCGCTCGTCGCGATAGAAGCCGTCGTCGTCCGGGCCGCGATGGCGGATCAGCGCATTCATCGCGCGGCCGATCTCCTCGGATGGAGCGCTGTGCCCGGGAGCGGCGACCACGCCGATGATTCCGCACATGACCTCAGCCTCCAGAAACAGCGAAGCGCGCGAAGGCACCGGGCGCGTAAAGTCCGAGCAGGCGATCGACGACATCGTCGACCCCGGCGTAGCGTTCCACGTCCGCGCGTGCGTGACGGCCCATTGTCGCGATTGCTTCGCGCGGCGTGGCACCGGCGGCGCGCAACGCGGCGGCCAGGCTTTGCACGTCGCCCGGCTCGTGCAGCCAACCGTTGCTGCCGGGCCGCACCAGGTCTTCGCTGCCGCTGACCCGCGATGCGATCACCGGCAGGCCGCTCGCCATGAATTCGAGCAGGGTGTTCGACAAGCCTTCCATGAACGAGGGCAACAGGCCGCAGTCGGCCGCGCCGATCACCGGTGCGACATCGGCGCGGTGGCCCAGGAACTCGACGTTGCCGGCGCAGCCGAGTGTCGCGGCCAGTGCCTCGAGCGCGTCGCCGGCCGGACCGGTACCGACCAGCCACAGGCGCCGATCGGGGCGTTGTGCGAACACCTCGGCCCAGGCACGCAGCAGGATCTCGACGCCCTTCTCCTGCGACAGCCGGCCGACGTAGACGAACGTCAGCGGCGCCGTCGGCTCGCGCGCCGTGCCGGGTGGCGCGAAGCGAGCCAGATCGACCGCATTCGGCAACGCATGGATGCGCTCGGGCGCGATACCGAGCCCGGCCAGCGATCCGGCGATGCGGGTGCTGATCGCCTGCCACGCATCGGCACGTCGCCACAGCGGGCGCAGTGCGCGCGCGAACAGGCCCGGATCGGGTCGCATCAGGCCCTGGCCGAGTTCCCACCACCCGGACACCTTGATCACGCTGCGCAGGCGCGCCCACGGTGCCACCGCGCACACGACCACGGCGAGGTGATGCGCGATGTGCACATGCACGACGTCGTAACGACGCCCGTGGCGCACCAGGAATGCGCCGAGCCTGGCGAGCAGGACCAGGCTGCCAAGCACCCGCACCCGCGGATAGGCGATGCGCCCGACCGCAAGCCTGCCATGCCGGCTCGCGGTCGCCTGCGGGCCGCGCGCGAGACGCGGCGTCAGCACGCTGACCCGATGGCCGCGTCGCACCAGCGCTTCGCCGAGCGTGCGCACCTGGATCTCGGAGCCGCCGCCGCGCTGCAATGGAAATTCGCTCTCGAGCAGCATCAGGATGCGCAGGCGCGGAGTGATCGGGCTAGCGGTCAAGATAGCGCCTCATCCACAGTTCCAGCGTGATCAGGCGCCAGATCTCGGCCGACCAGTCCCAGCTGCCGGCCTCGTGCTGCGCGAGCAGACCAGCGACGCAATCAGCACGGAACCAGCCGCGTGCACGCGCGCGCGATCCCAGCACCGCGTCGTGGGCGATCTCGCGGAATTCCGGATCGCGCGCGAGCCAGACCGCGATCGGCAATCCGAAGCCCTGTTTCTTCTTGGTCAGGATCGCCGGCGGCAACACGTCGGCCAGCGCGCGCTTGAACAGATGGCGCTTGTCGAGTCCGCGCACCTTGGCCTCCGCCGGCAGGCGTCCGGTGTAGTCGACAAGATCCGGATCCAGATACGGAAAGCGCACGCTGACTCCGGCGATACGGCTCGCGCGATGCACCTTGACCAGATCGCACTGCGCGATCGCCATGTCGAGATCGAGGCACATCAGGCGATGCAGCTCGGCCCCGGCGTCGCACTGCGCATAGGTGTCACGCAGGAAATCCAGCGACAGGCCGGGTGTCAGATGCGCAGCGAGTCGCGGTTCGAGCAACTCGTTGAAATAGTCCGACGCGAACGCTTCGTCGGTATAGAAGCGGTCTGGATTCGGCAACGAACCACGCTCGGTGAAATTCGCGATGCGCTGCAGGAAATGATTGCGGCTGCGGCCGGCCAGCGCACCGAGCGCGTTGCCGATGTGCTTCAGCGGTGCGGGCAGGCCGTGGTAGCGGCCGAGCACGCGGTCTTTTGCGTAGCGTTCGTTGCCGCCGAAGATCTCGTCGCCACCGTCGCCGGCGACTAGGATCGACACGCCGGCATCGCGCGCCAGCACAGCACAGGCGTGGGTCGGGATCGTCGATGCATTGCCGAATGGCTGGTCGCACAGTTCGATCAGGGTTGGCAGCAGCGCGAGGGTGTCGGCGCGGCTGACGTTGCGCGTGTGCGCTTCGGCGCCGCAGGCGCTGGCGGCGAGGCGCGCATAGTCGAGTTCGTCGTAGCCACTCTCGGCGAAGCCGATCGAAAAACTGCGCACGCGCCGATCCGCATGCTGGCGGGCGAGGATCGTGGTGATGCTGGAGCTGTCGGTGCCGCCGGACAGGAAGCAGCCCCAGCCGGCATCGCCGTCGGGGCGATAGCGCTGCACGGTGTCGACGATGCGTTGCCTGAGCTCGCCGGCACGCTCCGCAGTGTCGCCGCCGAGGTCTTCGGGATAGCTCGGGCGCCAGTAGCGCTCGAGGCGAAGCTCGCCGGAGCGGAAGTCGAGCCGGCTCGCCGGCAGCAGGCGCTGGATGCCGGCGACGAAGCATAGCGGCGCCGGGATGAAACCGAAATTCAGCAGATGGTAGATCGCGGCCGGATCGGGTTCGCGCCGGCACCAGGGCGCATCGAGCAGCAGGCGCAGATCGGTCGCCAGCAGCAACTCGTCGCGATGCGCGAGCCAGTACAGCGGCACGGTCGCGAAATGATCGACGCTGGCGCGCACGCGCCGGTCGTCGCAATCGACGTCGACCTGCACGAAGCGGCCGCGCCAGTCCGCGGTGTCGGTCTGCTGCGGATTCCCGCGCACCAGGTCGCGCAATCCGAAGCGCAGTCGCGACGGAGTTTCGTCGATCGCGACCGCGCCGCTGGCGAGCAGCGCGAAATCCCCGCCTCCTATGCAACGCTGCGCCGGTTCGGCGCGACGGGTCACCCAGTCGGCGGCCTCGCGGCCGAACCCGAACAGGAAATCGCCGACGACATCGGGTGCGGACGGGATCGGGGCAGTGGCAGGGATCTCGATCATCGTTGCAGGCAGCTCCGGTAGACCGCGGCGGTGGCGGCGGCGAGCGCGGGAATCGAATACGCGCGCGCGACCCGCTCGCGCGCGGCGCTTCCGAGTCGGTCGCGCAGTGCCGGCTCGGTCGCGAGCCGCCGCAACGCGGCGCTCAATGCTACGCGGTCGCCGCTGTCGACCAGCAGCCCGTTCACGCCGTCGTCAATGACTTCGGGGTTGCCGCCGACCCGCGTCGCAACGACCGCGCAACCGCACGCCATCGCCTCGAGCACGACATTCGACAGGCCCTCGTCGCGCGAGGGCAGCACGAACAGGTCGGCGGCCTGCATCAGCTCGCGCGCATCGTCACGTTCGCCGAGAAAGCGTACTTCGCCGGCGAGGCCGAGCGCCTGCACGCGCGCCTCGAGTTCGCCGCGCAGGTCGCCGCTGCCGACCAGCGCGATCGATGGGCGCGTGCGTGTCTCCAGGGCGGCCAGTGCGTCGAGCAGCAGGTGCACGTTTTTCTGATGAGCGAGCCGGCCGACGAACAGACCGAGCGCACGATCGGCATCCGCGCCGAGATCCGCGCGCAGGCGTTCGCGCCGATCGGCGTCGATCGGCACGGGCAATTCGATCCCGTTCGGCACGACGTGCACCGGCGGCGCACCGCCGCCGATCTCGTGGCGCAGGCGTTCGGCTGCGCCGGTCGAATTGGAGATGATCGCGCGCGCACCGCGGCAGATCCGGCGCTTGATCGCCCACTGGCGCGGCGACAGGCCATGGCCCATGTCGCGCATCGACGCGATGAACATCGCACCGGGAGCCAGGTACAACGCGATGCGCACCCACAGTTCGGCGGTGAACGAGTAGCAGTGCACGATGTCGTAGCGGCCGCGACGCAGCAGGCGCGCCAGTGCGAGCAGGAACCGCGGATCGACGCGCCCGCGCTTGGCGACCCGATGCACCGGTACCCCGTGCGCCTCGATCGTGTCGGCGAGGAACGAGCGCTTGCGGAAATAGGCGAGATCCGCCTGCCAATCGCGGCGATCGAGGGCGCCGAGCAGATGCGCGATCTGGCGCTGGCTGCCGCCGACCTCCATCTCGTCGGTGACGATCAGCAGGCGTTTTGGCGCAGCGCTGTCAGCGGCTGCCATGGGTCGCGTCCCGGACCGGCTCGGCGCCGGTGCATGCGCGGCCCGCCGCGG
>JBIODY010000051.1:0-10284 GCA_044445505.1 Lysobacterales bacterium | reverse complement strand
GGGGTGCCGCCGGCCGCGCGCTGCTAAAGTCGCCGGGTCATTCGCGGAGAAATGTCCTTGTGACTCCACAAGCACTCGCGCCTGCCGCGGTTGCGGTCCTGGTCATGCTGAGCCTGTACTACTGGCGCTTTCGACGCCTGTTCGGCCGTCAGCGCGTGCAGCCGGCGCGGATGAAGTTCCGCATCGCATTTCTGCTGCTCGTCGGCGTGTTGCTGATGCTGCGCGGGATGACTCAGCCGGATATTGCGATCGCCGCCGCTGCCGGACTCGCGGGTGGCGTCGCGCTTGCATTGCTGGGTCTGCGCCTGACCCGGTTCGAGAGCACGCCGCAGGGACGCTTCTACACGCCGCATGGCGGGATCGGACTTGCGCTGTCGGCGCTGCTGGTCGGCCGGCTCGCTTACCGCTTCTTCGTGATCGGACCGGCGCTGCAGGCCGCGCATGGCGCTGGCGCGGATCCCTTCGGCGGCTTCCAGCGCAGCCCGCTGACCTCGGCGATGTTCGCGCTGCTGATCGGGTACTACGTCGCGTACTACGCGGGCGTCCTGATCAAGAGCGGCACGGGTGCCACCGGCGTCGCGACGCGCGATCCTCCTTCCTGAGACGTTGCATCGCCGCGCAAGAAAAGCGCTGCGGCGCCGGTCTCAGCGGCTACTCGTTCCGGAGATCGCGATGCGCAGCTTTCTGTTGGTGATTGCCTTGTTGCTGATCGCCCCCGCATCCGCGCAGGAGCGCGCGATCGCCTGGCAGGGCCGCGGCGCGGATGGCCAGACCCTGCGTTTCGATCCGGATCATCTGCAGCGTCCGGCGATCCTGCTGTTCTGGGCGACCTGGTGTCCGTACTGCAAGGCGCTGATGCCGCATCTGCAGGCGATCCAGGATGCGGCCGGCAAGCAGCGCCTCGATGTCTACGCGATCGACATCAAGGACGATGGCGATCCAGTCGCGGAACTGCGCGAACGCCATCAGACCTTCACCCTGGTTCGCGACGGTGATCCGATCGCCGACCAGTACGGGGTCAAGGGCACGCCGAGCCTGCTGCTGGTCGATCGCACCGGCAAGGTCGTCTACAAACGCGTCGGCGGCGATACGCCGGACAAGGTCGAAGCGACGCTGCGCGAGAAGCTTGGTTTGAAGGCGGCATCTGCCGACAATCCTTCGGGGAAACTCTGAGCACGCCAAGGCTCGTCATTGCAGCGCATCGTCGAACGCGATCGCCGTGCCGCGTTTCATGCGGGCGCCTCGACGCGGATCGCGGTCTTCACCGAATTGGCGATGAAACAACGCGCGTGCGCGGCTTCGTGCAGCGCCGCGAGCGCCTGCGCATCCGCCGCATGACCGGACGCGAACACGATCCGCGGCCGCAGCACGACTTCGGTGATCGCCTGGCGCTGCGGCGCGATGCGCGCCATCGTGCCGACCGCTTCGTCTGCATAGCGATCGACGACGAAGCCGCGCTCGGCCGCGAGCGACAGGAACCACAGCATGTGGCAGCTCGAGATCGCGGCGACGAATGCTTCTTCCGGATCGACCGCGGACGCGTCGGACCACGGCGCCGGCACGACCTGCGGCGAAGGCGACGCCGCGACGACCGCACCGCCGTCGAAATGCCATGCGTGTCGGCGCGAGTAGCGACCCTCGGCGAAATCCGCGTCGCCGCGCTGCCAGCGGATCGTTGCGGTATGCGTGCTCATCGTCGTCCTCGATCCGGATCGGAAGCGAGCGCATCCTAACCCCGGCGCCCGGCCCGCGCAGGAGCCATTTCGGATATCGTTGCCGGGACCGCGAGAGCGCAAGGGGCGGGTGATGCGATGAGCAGTTCGATCCTGTTGGCGCTCGCCGTGCTGGCCGCGGCGCCGACGCCGCATCGCAGCCAATACCTCTACGTCTGGGCGATGGAAACCAGCGAACCCGCAAAACCGACGCCGCCGGCAATGTCGATGGGGCGCGATTTCCTGGCCGTGTTCGACGTCGCGCCGGATTCCGTCGACTTCGGCCGGCTGGTCGCCATGCTTCCGGTCGGTCCGCGCGCGCAGATGGCGCATCACACGAACTACGCCATGCCCGCGGACGGTCGCCTCTTCGCCAGCGACTACATGGCCGGCACGGCATACATCTTCGACCTGCGCGAGCCATCCAGGCCACGGCTCACGTCGAGCTTCGGCGATGCCGGTCCGTACACGCATCCGCACAGCTTCGAGCGACTCGCGAACGGCGACACGCTTGCGACCTACCAATTCAAGGGCGCGCCCGACCACGTCGCGGGCGCCCTGGTCGAACTCGACGGCAGCGGTCATCCCGTGCGCATGAGCGACGCGTCCGATCCCGGCGTCGAACCCTTCATCCGGCCGTACAGCATTCAGGCGGTCCCCAAGCTCGATCGCGTCGTCACCACCAGCGCCGACATGCTGCCCGCCGGCGAGTCGAGCCATGTGGTCCAGGTGTGGCGCTTGTCCGACCTCAAGCTGCTGAAAACCGTGGTGCTGCCGAAGGCGCCGCACTACAAGGACGTCGTCGGCAACAACGCCAGCGAGGCGCGCCTGCTCGAGGACGGCGAGACGGTGCTCGTCGTCACGGCGAACTGTGGACTTTATCGACTCACCGGTTTGGCAGGCACGGAACCCGGCGCGCAGTTCGTGCATGACTTCGGCTACCGCGCGTGCGCGGTGCCGACCGTGGTCGGCCACTATTGGGTGCAGGCGACGATGAGCGGGCACAGCATCACCAGCCTCGACGTCGGCGATCCGGCGCACCCGATGGAAGCCGGTCACCTCGCGCTCAACGGCGACGCGCTGCCTCACTGGATAGCCCACGAGCCGGGTGGCGATCGGCTCGTGATCACCGGCTACGGCTCGCTTGCCGCGCACGTCGTGTTCGCGACGATCGATCTGCACACCGGCGCGCTGACGCTGGATCCGCATGAGCTCGACTTCGACCGCAAGTGGCCCGACGGCTGGAACGGACCGGCGAGGCCGCATGGGGCGATTTTCAGCAACGTGCCTAGCGCGATTTCAAACTGACGCATCGGCGAGGCAGGACCATGCTTGAACTGCGCACACACTGCGAATGCTGCGGCAAGGATCTTGCCCCCGAGGCGACCGATGCGATGATCTGCTCGTTCGAATGCACGTTCTGCGCGGCTTGCGTCGACGCGCGCCTGCACGGTGCCTGCCCGAACTGCGGCGGCGGTTTAGAACGGCGCCCACGCAGGCCGGCGGCGCTGCTCGAAGAGTATCCGGCGTCGACGACGCGTCGGCCGCCGGGTTGCGCTGCGGCGCCTTGAATCGCAGACAATTGTGGGAGCAACTGTCTTACCCAGGCATGGCCATTTTCCATTCGGTCTTCTCGCGCACCATGGCATTGAGGCGAATGAGCAGGACGCGCATGCAGGCGGTGATGGCAACCTTGGCACACTTGCCGAGCCGTCGCAGGCGTTCGTAGCGAAGCCGGAAATCGTCCTGTTTTCGGATGACCGACCAGCAGGCCATGTAGAGGACGCGTCGAATGGCGGCGCGTCCACCGCGGATGCGGCGTTTGCCGGCGTGCTGGCCACTGTCGACGTTGTAGGGCGCCAGTCCCGCCAACGCAGCGATCTGGCGCCGATCCAGACGTCCCAGTTCGGGCAGATAGGCCATCAGGCTGGCGACGGTGACCGGTCCAATGCCGGGGATCGCCTCCAGCCGCTGGCAGAGCGCGTCATCGAGCTGACGCTGGGCGTGGACGATGGCCTTGCTGATGGTGCGGATGCGCAGGCGCAGGTGGGCGATGTGCCCGATCAAATCCTCGCGCGAAACCGGTTCGGTGGCTTGATGCAGGCGTCGACGCTCATCGTCGCGCTGCTCAACGAGCTGCTCGCGGCGCAGGACCTGCGCGCGCAACGCGTCGCGCTCCGGCGTCCACGCGATACTGGGCGCCGGAACCAGCTCCGCCATCCGTGCCAGCAGCATCGCGTCGATGGGATCGGTCTTGGCCGTCTTGCCCATGGCGATGGCGAAGGCACGTGCGCGACGCGGATTGATCCGCGTCACCGGCTGTCCGACCCTGGTCAGCGCGGCCATGAGCGCCCGCTCATAGCCGCCGGTGGCTTCCAGCAGGATATTGCCCACCGCCTGACCGTGCAGATGCGCCAGCAACTGCGCGTGGCCTTGGGCGGTGTTGGGAAGGGTGAAGTGCTGTTGGGCGGGCAACACACACACGGCCAAGGTGTGCTTGGCCACATCGATACCGATCCAGAGTGACATAAGAATCCGTAAACTGTGGGGAGGAGAGAGCCGCCTCGTTCCTGCCCACGCTTGTGAAGTTCGAGCTCAAGCTCGTTCAACTGTTCGGGCTTGCGGACGAGGTCGATGTGCGGCCGCCCTGGCTCCCACTCGTGCTCAAACACTGCGGCTTGTCGGCGTGCCGCACATCGCTCTCCACTGGGACTCTACGACAGAGTGCAGACACAAGCGGCTTCAGCCGCGATGCTTTTCGCGAAGGCATCGCGGCTGAAGCCGCTCCCACAGAAGCCGCTCCCACCCGGCACGGGTTACTCGTCCACGCCTGGGTCGATGCCCGGAAACAGCACATCGGTGTAACCAAACCGCGAGAAATCGGTGATCCGCATCGGATACAGCTTGCCGATCAGGTGGTCGCACTCGTGCTGGACCACGCGCGCGTGAAACCCCTCGGCGGTGCGATCGATCGGCCGGCCGTACGGATCGACGCCGGTGTAGCGGATCAGCGAGAAGCGCTCGACGACACCGCGCAGGCCCGGCACCGACAGACAGCCTTCCCAATCCTCCTCGCGGTCCTGCGACAGCGGCGTGATTTCGGGGTTCAGCAGGATCGTGCGCGGCACTGGCGGCGCGTCCGGGTAGCGTTCGCTGCTGTCGAAACCGAAGATCGCGAGCGCAAGGTCCACGCCGATCTGCGGCGCGGCAAGGCCGACGCCGCCGGCGGCGTGCATCGTTTCGAACATGTCTGCAATCAGCGCGTGCAGCTGCGGGGTGTCGAACTGCTCGACCGGCCTGGCGACGCGCAGCAGGCGCGGATCGCCCATCTTGAGGATTTCATGGATCATCGATTCGCTCGCAGGATGGCCTGCCGCAATTATCCGGCACGCAACCGCACGGGCGGATGAACCGGGTCGAGCGCCTGCGGCGTGACGCGCGGCGGAGCTTGTGTTTTCATACGGCAACCCGCCAGTCCGCCGCACGCTGCACTCTCCACCACAAGGGGTATCCGATGATGTCCGATCCGGCCGCAGCCGCACCGGTCCGCCAGCTCACGGTTCGCGCCGTGATCCTCTCCGTGTTCCTGGCGGTGATCCTCGCCGCCGCGAACGCGTATCTCGGCCTGTTCGCGGGGCTCACGATCGCGACCGCGATCCCGGCCGCGGTGGTCTCGATGGCGGTGCTGCGCCTGCTCGGCGGCGGCACGATCCTCGAGAACAACATCGTGCAGACCGGCGCTTCGGCCGGTTCCTCGATCGCTGCCGGCGTGATCTTCACGCTTCCGGCGCTGGTCATGCTCGGAGCCTGGCAGGACTACAAGTATTCCTGGGTGCTGGCGATCGCCGGTCTCGGCGGCCTGCTCGGCGTGCTGTTCTCGGTGCCACTGCGGCGCACGATGATCGTCGAGGAACCGCTCGCGTTTCCGGAAGGCAAGGCAGCTGCGGAAGTGCTGCGCGCCGGCGAGAATCCCGGCCCGGGCGTGAAGATCCTCGCGGCGGCCGGCGCGCTCGGCGCGCTGGTCAAGCTCGCCGCCGAAAGCGGCATGCGCATCATTCCGGACAACGCGGTCGGCTCCGGCTTCATCGGCCGCTACCTCGCCTACATGGGCACGAACCTGTCGCCGGCCCTGCTCGGCGTCGGCTACATCATCGGTCTGAATGTCAGCATCGTCGTCGTCTCGGGCAGCATCCTGTCCTACAACATCGCGATCCCGCTCTACCACGCGTTCTTCATGAACTACGATCCGGTGCTCGCCGCGCAGCTTGCTGGAGCGAGCGCAGCGGATGCCGCTTCGCTGATCCGCTCGGCGCAGGTGCGTTACCTCGGCGTCGGCGCGATGCTGCTCGGCGGCGTGTGGACCCTGTTCGCGCTGCGCAAGTCGCTGGTCTCCGGCATCCGCAGCGGCATCGCGGCGGCGCGCAAGAGCGGTGGTCCGGCGATCGCCGAAACCGAACGCGACCTGCCGATGAAATGGATGCTGGTCGGGCTGGTCGTGTTCACCCTGCCGCTGCTCGCGCTGTACCAGGCGATCGTCGGCCAATGGAGCGTGAGCATCCCGATGACGATCATCATGATCGTCGCAGGGTTCCTGTTCGTGTCCGTTTCCGGTTATCTCGCCGGCCTGGTCGGCTCGTCGAACAATCCGGTATCCGGCATCACGATCGCGACGATCCTGTTCGCCTCGGTCGTGCTGATGCTGCTGCTTGGCCACGACTCGAAGATCGGCCCGGTCGCCGCGATCATGATCGGCGCCGTGGTGTGCTGCGCGGCCGCGGTCGGCGGCGACAATCTGCAGGACCTGAAAGCCGGCTACCTGGTCGGCGCGACACCGTGGAAACAGCAGCTGATGCTGATGATCGGCGCGTTCTCGTGCGCGCTGGTGATGGCGCCGGTACTGAACCTGCTCAGCGCCGCTTACGGCATCGGCCCGAAGACCGCCGGGCATCCGAACTCGCTGGAAGCGCCGCAGGCGATGCTGATGAAATCGGTCGCCGAAGGCCTGTTCGGCGGTCATCTGCCCTGGGACATGATCGGAATCGGCGCCGGCATCGGCGCCGCGATCATCGCCCTCGACGAATGGCTGAAGGCGCGCGGCTCGCATTTCCGCGTGCCCGTGCTCGGCGCCGCGATCGGCATCTATCTGCCGCTGGAACTGATGGTGCCGATCTTCCTCGGCGGATTCATCTCGTACCTTGTCGAACGCGCACATCGCGTCAGCCCGCACGATGAAGCCGAGCGCGATCGCGTACACCGGCCCGGCACCCTGTTTTCCGCCGGCCTGATCACCGGCGAAGCGCTGACCGGCATCGTGATCGCGATCCCGATCGTGGTGTCCGGCCGCGCCGACGTGCTCGCGCTGCCGAAGGCACTGCAGTTCGGCCAGGGCGTCGGTCTGGTGGTGCTGGCGGTGGTCGGCGGGCTGCTGTACCGCGCGGCGGCACGACGAGCGCCGACCTCGTAGCCGCAACGCGCGCGCAACACGGCGCAGACGCTACGCAGGCGTCGACCGCGGTCTAATCCGCAGCGGCGCGGATCAGCAGGACCGGCGCGGTCAGCGCGAAATGAGCCCAGATGCCGAGCCAGACCAGCGCGCATAACAGCGGATTGCGCGCGGCCGGATCGAACGTGCGGAAATAGCGCCACATGCCGCGGTGCTTGTGCCATGCGACGAACAACGGACGGTGCCGGCTGGAGCTGCCCTGCGCGTGGATCACGCGCAGCGCATGCGCGATGACGACACGATGCCCTGCATCGCGCACGCGCCGACACAGATCCAGATCCTCGACGTGCAGGAAGTAGCGTTCGTCGAACCCGCCCACCTGCTCGAACACGCGGCGCGGCAGGGTCATGCACGCGCCGGAGACCGCTTCGACGCACTCCAGCGCGGATGTCGCGACGACCGCGACCGGCATCTCGACTCCGGCGAGCGACGGCCAGCGCAGCTCCAGGCGAGCCACGCCGGTCGCGCTGGCGAGCGCGCGCCACAGGGTCGGATCGCGGCGCCGGATGCCGCGCGCCGGTTTGCCATGCGGATCGCAGACCATCACCCCGAGCAGTCCGATGCCGGGATCGCGATCGAGCACATCGCGCAAGGCCGCGACAGTCGCAGGCTGAAGCAGGCAATCCGGATTCAGGAACATCAGCCAATCGCCGCGCGCGATCGCCGCGCCGCGATTGCAGGCCGGACCGAAGCCGAGATTCGTCGCATTGCGCACGGTCCGCAGGCGCGTGTCGGCCGCGTGCGCCGCGGCGACGCCCTCGACCTCGCCATCGCCAGAGGCATTGTCGACGAGGATGACTTCGACGCCCGCATCGGACGCCAGGGCTGCGTCGATGCACTCGCGCAGCAGCGGCCCGCTGTCGGCGGCGACCACGATAATGCTGGTCAATCCCGCGGTGGCAGCTTCGCTCATCGGATCGCGCGGATCAGATCGCGCCGAGCAGGCGTTCGCCCTGCTCGCGCGCGTGTGCCCACAACGCCGGCCACGCCTCGTAGGCCGCGGCGAGCTGGGCAGTCTCCTCGCGCAGGTGTCGCGCGCAACCCGCGTCGTCGAGTTTTTCCGGCCAGTCGCCGAGGCGTGGCGGCGCCTTTGCGATCAGCGCACGGCCATTCGCCTCGATGATCGAGCGCATGTCGGCCTGCCAGTAGATCGGGGCGTCCGGCGCGCCGTCGTACTGGTTCTGCAGGCGTTCGATCAGATCGGCGCGTGCATAGGCGAGGTATTCGTGCAGTTGGCGCAGGCAGCCGGTCTCGCTCGCCGCGCCGATGTCGCGCAGATGCGCGGCAAACAGACCGAGGCGTTGCGCGGGATCCGCCGCGTTGAAATCGGGCAGCTGGCGCTGCACGAAATCGCTGACGAAATAATTGAAGCGCGGCGTGTTCGCAGCCAGCGTCATCGGCGAACGGCGCCGCTGCGTTTCCTGCACATGGCCGATCGCAACCGGCAGTTCGAGCATCAGCGCGCCGGGATGGCACAGCTCGGTGATGCGCGAGAACAGCGCATCCTCGCCGCGGCCGAGTGGATTCGCGCAAGGCAACAGGACCGAGTTGTCGAGCGCGAACGGCGTGAACGTCGCGGTGCTGGTCGCTCGCGCCTGGCGGTAGCCGTACCAGAGACTTCCGGCCTCGACGTTGCGCAGATAGCTGTCGCGATCGCGCACGAATTCCGCACGCTGCGCCGCGGGCAGCTGATACAGCCAGATTGCCGATTCGGTGCGCGAACTGCCGTACGCGCCGTGATGGGTCGCAAGGATCTGCGCGCCACCGCGCAGATGATCGAGGCGGCTGACCGGCAGGCCGCGCAGCGCGTTGCGATCGATCGCGTAGCGCGTGTCGCGCGCCAACGTGCCGAGCGATTGTCCGGCGGCGGCGAGGTGAAGTTCGAACGGATCGTCCGCGATCTCCTCGCCGGCGCCGAGCGCGTTTTCCAGATTGCGGTGGAACTGGGTCGTTGCGGCGGTCGAGGGATTCGGATCGAGTCCGCTGCGTGCACCGTCCGGCTGGCGCAATGGCAGGCGATGGTCGTCGTCGAGCAGGACCATGCGCGCACCCGCGGACAGCAGCAAGGCGAGATTCCAGGAACGGCCGCCGCCAAAACGGTCGGCGGAAGCGGCGCGCGACAACAGATGCGGCAGGACCGCTGCCGCCTGCGGCACGGCACGCGCGAGTTTCGCGATCAGGCGCTCGCGCTCGGCGGCGCCGAGATAACTCAGCTTGCAGCCGGTCGAGCGCGCGAACTCGCGCAACAGATCGCGATGGCGGTTCTGCGCGTCGCGCGTCGTCGAATCGTCGAGCAGCACATAGTGGCGATTGGCATGCAAACGCCGCTCGTAGTCGGCGAGCGAAGCGAGCAGGCTGGCGAGCTGGTCGGGCCGGTCGCAGGCGCGGATGAACACTGCGCGCAGCGCCGCCGGCTGTCGCGGCGAGCCGCTGGCGACGCGTTCGAGAAATGCGCGATCGGAAACCAGCAGACCGCGCTGGGTCAGGCTTTCGAGCACGCGCGCGACCTCTTCCCGCGGTGCCTGCAGGCCGGGAATCGTCGCCAGGATGCGCGACACGTGCTCGTCCAGGGTGCGGAATTCGCGGCTCTGGTCGAGCGCCTGCAGCACCTGGAAGGTCATCACATGCGTCTCGCCGCTGCGCTTGACCTGGAAGATGCACTCGCTGTTCGACAACGAGGCGACGACGCCATCCTCGGACGCATACAGCGGCGCATCCGGATCGATGCGCGGCTGCGCGGGGGCGAGCGCGAGGCTGCCGTAGTTGATCTGGTAATTGAGGTCGCTGCTCATCGTCTCGTTCGGTCTCGGCGCCACCAGCGCCAGTCACGGCGCGGCGTGGGCGCGCTGGCGAGCGCCGGTGCGGCGCGCAGGCGCGCGAGCTCGGCCTCGAGCTCGGCGATACGCACACCGGCGCCCATGTTCTTGCGGATTTCGTGATTGTAATGCGCGTACACCGATTCCTCGCGGTCGCCGAACAGGGACAGCTCCGGCAGTCCGGCAGGCAACGCCTGTTTCGCGCAGATAGCGATGTAGTACATCGGTGCGTAGTCGAATCCTGCCGCGATCG
>JBIODY010000050.1:0-10392 GCA_044445505.1 Lysobacterales bacterium | reverse complement strand
TGTGCTGGTCGGCCGCGACGCCGCCGCGATGACTGCGATCGGCGACCGCGAGCAGCGCATCAATGCGGCCGAACTCGCGATCGACGAACAATGCGTGTACATCCTCGCGCGCCGCCAGCCCGCCGCTTCCGATCTGCGTCTGGTGCTCGCGGTCATGAAGATGCTGGCCGACCTCGAGCGCATCGGCGACGAGGCCAAGCGTATTGCACGGATCGGCGAACGCCTGGCCGGCGAGGAAAGCGCAGCCGAGATCACCGCGGCAATTGCGGATCTCGGCGCACACGCGCGCGGCATGCTGCGCGGTGCGCTCGACGCGTTCGCCCGGCTCGACGAGCGCCTCGCGCTCGAGGTCATGCATCGCGACCGCCGCCTCGATGCCGGCTATCGCGGCCTGCATGCGACCCTGGTCGCGCGCATGCAGCAATCGCCGGAGCAGATTCCCGGGGAGCTCGACCGGCTCTGGTGCGCGCGCTCGTTCGAGCGCATCGGCGACCGTTGCCAGAACCTGTGCGAATTCGTGCTGTATCTTGTACGCGGCAAGGATGTGCGTCATTCCGGCCTGGGCAAGGACGAACTCACGCCACCGGCCTGACCTGCACGTGAGGCACGACGTTGATCGCGGAACACGAAATCGGCCTGGCCAGCGCGCGTGACGCACCGCGCATCGCGGCGATGTCGCGCGACTTCGTCGAGCACGGCTTGGGCTGGCGCTGGACGCCGCCACGGATCGTGCGTGCGATCCGCGACCCGGGCACCAATGTGGTCGTCGCGCGGACCAAAACCGGCATCGCCGGTTTCGCGATCATGCAGTACAAGGACGACGAGGCACATCTGCTGCTGCTCGCGGTGGACGCGGCGCAACGCCGCAACGGCGTGGGTGCGGCGCTGATAGCATGGCTCGAGACGACCGCGCTGACCGCCGGCACCGGAATGATCTATCTCGAAGCACGCACCAGCAATGCGGACGCGCGCGCGTTCTACCGCCGGCTTGGCTATGTCGAGATCGGCAACGTGCGCGGGCTGTATTCGAATTGCGAGGACGGGGTGCGGATTGCGAAGGACCTGTGGACGCAGGCTTGAGGCCATGAGCCCTGGGAGAGGGGTCGGGGTGCGGGTTCGGCGCGATCGTGAACCAGCCGGCTTGCCCCGAACCCTCATCCGGCGCTGCGCGCCACCTTCTCCCGCAGGGGCAAGGGAGAGTCAACGGACTGGATCTTGAGCGCCGGGTTGTCCCACCCCGGCCGCGCGTTGAATCTCTGCCCGTATTTCTGTGCGAGCGCATCGAGCGTCGCCTTCAGCACGTCGGCGCCGGTATCGCGCACATGCTGGATCGGGCCGCCGCGGAATGGCGCGAAACCGGTGCCGAAGATCACGCCGGCATCGAGCAGGTCGGCGTCGTCGACGACCTTGTCGTGCAGGCAGGCGACCGCCTCGTTGAGCAGCGGCAGGATCAGGCGGTCCTCGAGATCTTCCGGCACGAGATAGGCCGGATCGACTTCGGGCTTGTGCGGCCTGCCACCCTCCCATTTGTAGAACCCCTCACCGTCCTTCTTGCCGCGCTTGCCGCCGTTGACCAGTTCGCCGAGCGCGGGCGGGATGTCCAGGCCGAGGAACGGCCCGAGTTCCGCGCCGACCGACGCGGCGACATCGAGCCCGACCGTGTCGATGAGTTCGATCGGCCCCATCGGCATGCCGAATCTCTTCGCAGCCTTGTCGATGACCGGGCCGGGGATGCCCTCGCTGTACGCGCGCGCGGCTTCGAGCATGTACGGCATCAGGATGCGGTTGACCAGGAAGCCCGGCGTGCCGGCGACCGGCACCGGCAGCTTGTCGATAGCCTTGCAGAACGCGAGCGCACGCTTCTGGATCGCGGCATCGAGCCCGTCGTGGCGCACGATCTCGATCAACGGCATCAGCGCGACCGGATTGAAGTAGTGCAGGCCGAGGAAACGTGCCGGCGTGCGCACCGCACTGCGCAACTCGTCGAGCGGGATGCTCGAGGTGTTGGTCGCGAGCAGCGCCTCGGGTTTCAGCGATGGCTCGATCTTGCGGTACAACTCCTGCTTCGCCGCGAGGTTCTCGAAGATCGCCTCGATCGCGAGATCCGCGCGCGCGGCCCCGGCGCCTTCGACATCGGCTTGCAGACGCGCCAGCGCGGGATCGATGCGCGCCGGCGTTTTCAGTTTCTTCCTGAACAGCTCCCTGGCGCGGTCGAGCGCCGGCTGCACATACTTCATCTCGCGGTCCTGCAAGGTCACCTCGAAACCGCGCAGCGCGCACCAGGCCGCGATGTCGCCGCCCATCACACCGGCACCGACCACGTGCACATGCTTGATGCCGTGCTCGGCGCCGCCGCCCAGCGACTTCAGTCGCTCCTGCAGGAAGAACACGCGGATCAGGTTGCGCGCGGTCGGGGTGGCCGCGAGTTTCGCGACCGCCCGCGCCTCGAGCTTGAGCCGTTGGCCAATGCTCGATCCGCCGCGACGCCAGGTCTCGATCAGCGCGAACGGGGCCGGGTACTGCTCCTTGCGCACCTTGGCGGCGGTCTGCCTGACCAGGATCGGCGCAAGGATCTGCCGCGCTGGCCAGATATTCGTCGCCCACGCGGTCGCGCGCGGCGCGAGTGCGCGTGGACGCGGATGGCGAATCCATTCCTTCGCGGACTCGACCAGCAACTCCGGCGAGCTCAGCGCATCGACCAGGCCGATCGCCTTCGCGTTCTCGGCCGATGCACTGCGGCCGGTGAGCATCAGCTCGAGCGCCGCAGGCGCACCGATCAATCGCGGCAGGCGCGCACTGCCGCCCCAACCCGGGAAGATGCCAAGCTTGACTTCGGGCAATGCGATCCGCGTCGATGCATCGCGTGAGGCGACGCGCCAGCGGCAGGCGAGCGCGAGTTCGGTGCCGCCGCCCATGCAGTAGCCGTGGATCGCCGCGACGCTCGGGCAGCGCAGCCTGTTGAGTTTCTGGAACACGCGCTGGCCATTCTCGAGCGCATCCTGCACGGTGCCGTTCTTCGCGAAGCCCTCGAACTCGCGGATGTCGGCACCCGCGATGAAACCCGCAGTTTTTGCCGAGCGGATCACGATACCCTTGGGTGGCTCGAACGAGAGGCGTTCGACGATTTCGTCGAGTTCATCGAGCACGGCGCGGCTGAGGGCGTTCACCGGACTGCCGGCGCGGTCGAGGGCAAGCACCACGATGCCTTCGTCGTCGCGCGCGGGCTGCCAGTGCTGGAAACGCAGGCCTTCGAACATGAGCGGCTCCGGGAAGCTGCGACAAGGACCGCTATAATCCCGGCAAGCCGTGCGCCGGGTCAATGCGACAGGTGAGGGGGTTGCGAAAAGCGCTTCGGCACCCGGATGTGCCGCCGCGACCAGCACCCAGGTGCTTGTCGCGACAAGGGTGGCGCGGCTCCGCCGCGACCGTCCGGTTTGCAGCCGCGGCAGGATGCCTGGTTTGCAAACCGATAAGGCACGGGGGAACGCGTATGGTCGAAAACAGGGCCGATCTGCCAGGCACGCAGAAGCTGCTCGATCGCATCGTGAAGTCGACCCAGCACCTCATCGTGCTCGAGACCGCGAACATTGCCGAAACCGTCGCCCAGATGCGTACGCTCGCGATGCGCGGCGGCACGTCGGTGTACTCCTGGACTCCGGATACCGGCATCGAGAGCCTGCGCGAGAGCGGCCTGAACGTGCCTGGCTCCAAGCGCATCGGCGACGCCTTGCGCTATGTGCTGCAGAGCATGCACTTCGGCGTCTATCTGTTCATCGATTTCGCCGCACACCTGCGCCCCGTCGACACCCTGCTGCTGCGACGCATTTCGCGCATGCAGACGGCCAACGAGCGCAAACTTGTATTCGTTGGCAGCGATGTCGAGCTGCCTGAGGAGCTCGAAGGGATGTTCGACCGCTTCGCCGCGGATGCCGATCGGCAGCACCGGTTGCGATTGCGCGACGGCCGCTGGGTGCACTGACGTGGGCGCCAATGACCGTGGCGCCGCGTTGATCGTCGCCGCCGACCGCGACGACCGCCGCGTGCTGTTCGACGCGCTGGATCTGCAGGGCTTCGACGCGATCTACTCGGCGAAGGATCTCGCCCAGGCGCGCGCCTTCCTGGCCCAGCTCGCGCATGTGGACCTGGTCCTGCTCGAGTTCCGTGGCGATCCGCGCGACGCGCTTGCATTCTGCGACGAAGTGCATCAGCGCGATCCGCAGGCCGAGGTGCCGGTCGTCGGTATTCTCGGCGCCAGGGGCGGGCCGCTGCGCTGGAACAGCCGGCCGCCCGGTTTGGTCGAATGGATCGCCAGCCCGGTCAAGGCGGACGATGCGGGCGCGCGGATCAAAGTAGCGCTTGCCGCGCGCAGCACCGGTGTCGCCCGCAATGGCGGCAATGCGCCCGGCAACGACCGCTACCAGTTCGCATTCGACGGCAGCCTCGACGAACTCGCGATCGTCGATCCGGCCAGCGGCCGCATCCTCGAGGTGAATACCGTCTTCGTGCAGCGTTCCGGCTATACCCGCTCGCAGATCCTGGCCGGATCGATCGATGGCTTCGACGCGGCGCTGACCGCAGTGACGCGCGCCGAAGCGAACCAGCGCCTCGCCCGCGAGGGCAGTGTGCAGCTGCGCGGGCGCAAGCCGCGCGCGGACGGCACCTCGTATCCGGTCGATGTGCACATGCGCCTTGCGGTGCAGGACGGCCGCGTCGTGCACTTCTATCTGTTCCGCGAGCTCAGCGAGCTCGACCGCTACCAGCAGACGTTGCGGGCTCTCAGCCGGCTCGGTGAAACCGATTCGCGCGCCGCAGGCGTCGAGACCGCATTGCGCGCCGCGGTCGACTGGCTCGGTCTGGATTTCGCCGCCGTGGTGGAGGCATCCCCCGATCAGGTCGGTGATGGCCAACCACTCGCGGTCTACCACCGTTTCAGCAAGAGCGAGGCCGCGCCGGATCCCTTGCATGGGGCAATCCTCAAGCAGGTGCTCGCGGGCACGGAGGTCGTGCGGCCGGCGAACGCGTGGCGCAACGCCGGGGAGGATACGTTCGTGCGCGAACGGCGCTTCGAGTGCGTGATCGGCCTGCCGCTGGCCGGCGAGCGCAATGCCGGCCTCGGCGCATTGCTGGTCGCGCGACGCGAGGCACTCGCCGCTGATGGCTCGGCGCTGGCCGGCCTGCGCATCATCGCGCATGCGCTGGCGCTCGAACTCGAATTGCGCCGGACCCGCGACCAGGGCCGCGCGATAGGGCTGCAGGACCCGTTGACCGGATTGCCGAACCGCCTGCTGTTCAACGACCGCCTGAACTCGGCGATCCACGAAGCGCATCGCACCAGCGAGATGTTCGCGGTCGTGTTCGTCGACCTCGATCGCTTCAAGACCATCAACGACTCGCTCGGCCACGCGGTCGGCGACCAGGTTCTGGCCGCGGTCGCGAAGCGCCTGCGCGCCAGCGTGCGTGGCTCGGACACGGTTGCGCGTTATGCCGGCGACGAGTTCACCCTGATCCTGCGCCACATCGTGCAACGCGAAGACGTCGCGCGCATCGCCGAAAAGATCGTGCGCACGATGGAAGTGCCGTTGCAGCTCGCGGGTGGCCTCGAACTCAACATGACCGCATCGCTGGGCCTCAGCTTCTACCCGGACGATGCGACCGATGCCGAGCGCCTGCTCAAGCATGCCGATGTCGCGATGTATTCGGCCAAAGGCATGGGCCGCAACAACTTCCAGGCCTATGTCGCGGTGCCCGAGGAATCGCATCAGCAGCGCCTCGCGCTGGAGTCCAAGCTGCGCCAGGCCGAGAAGAACGGCGAACTGCGCGTGTTCTACCAGCCGCAGATCGACGGCGCGACCGAGGACATCGTCGGCATGGAGGCGCTGATCCGCTGGGAGCATCCGGAACTCGGCATGATCAGCCCCGGCTTCTTCATTCCGCTGGCCGAGGAATCGGGGCTGATCATCGCGATCGGCGAATGGATCCTGCGTGCGGCATGCCGCGACGCCCTGCGCTGGCAGACGCGCTTCGGCCTGTCGCTGCGCATCGGCGTGAACCTGTCGCCGCTGCAGCTGCGCCAACCCAATCTGGTCCAGGTCGTCGCTGCGGTACTGCGCGAGACCGGGCTCGAGGCGCGCCTGCTCGATCTCGAAGTGACCGAGAGCATCAGCGTGAAGTCGATCCCGAACCTGCTCGAGACCCTGCACGGGTTGCGCGAACTCGGTTGCGGGGTCTCGATCGACGACTTCGGCACAGGCCAGTCGTCGCTCGACTACATCAAGCGCTTTCCGGCCGACCGCATCAAGATCGACCAGGCGTTCGTACGCAATATCGGCGTGGACCCCGATGATGAGGCGATCGTGTCGGCAACCATTTCGATGGCGCACAATCTCAACCGCCAGGTGGTCGCCGAGGGAGTCGAGGCGGAGGAACATCTGGAGTTCCTGCGCGAACAGGGTTGCGAAGTGCTGCAGGGTTTCCTGTTCTGCAGGCCGCTGCCGCCGGCGAGTTTCGAGAACCTGCTGCTGGAGCGGGCGCGTTTGCTGGATGCGGCGGCCGAACCCTCGGCGCAACCTTGAGCCGGCGCAGCGGTGCCCCCATGCTCGACATCGCGGTTCGATGAAACGCGATTTTCAAACAACGTGGTTCAAGCGACCGCACCGGCATATGGATGTACCGCCGCGGCAAACACGCAAGTGCTTGTCGCGACAAGGGTGGCGCGGTTGTGCCGCGACCATTTGTTGCACCGCGCCCGCCGGGAGCGGGCACGAACGGCGCAGCCGGGCCGAAGGCCGAGCCGCAGGACGCGGCGAGTAAACCGCGGCAGCGCCTGTCCGGACTTGATCCGGGGATGCCCGGTTTTTCAATTGGTCACGGCTCGAACTATTTTCGTCGCACGCGGTCTCGGGATGAATGCCTGATCGTGTCGGCACACAGGGAGAATGGCCCGGATGGGCGAAAGCGACTTGGATCAGGCGCTGGTCGAGCGTGTCCAGAACGGCGACAAACGCGCGTTCGACCTCTTGGTCAGGAAGTACCAGCACAAGCTGGTCAGCGTCATCTCACGCTACGTCAACGACTGGAGCGAGTGCCAGGACGTCGCGCAGGAGGCGTTCGTGCGTGCATACCGCGCGATTGGCTCGTTTCGCGGCGATGCCCAGTTCTACACCTGGATCTACAAGATCGCGATCAATACCGCGAAGAACCACCTGGTATCGCAGGGACGGCGCCCGCCGACCGAGGACATCGCGGTCGAGGATGCGGTGCAGTTCGAGGGTGCCAGCCGGCTGCACGAGTCGGCGACCCCGGAACACGAACTCATGCGCCAGGAAATTGAACAAACCGTGTTCGCCACGGTCGAACGCTTGCCGGAAGAACTGAAGATCGCGATCACGCTGCGCGAAGTGGACGGACTCAGCTATGAAGAGATTGCGGAAACCATGAACTGTCCGATCGGCACGGTCAGGTCGCGTATCTTCCGCGCCCGCGAGGCGATCGACGAGCAATTGCGCCCGCTGTTGTCGGACGAGAAGTAGGACGCCATGAACGAGCAAATCCACGAACAATTGTCGGCGCTGATGGATGGCGAGCTGGAGCGCGACCAGACGCGCTTCCTGCTCAAGCGCATCGGAGCGGATGCCGGACTCCCGCAGCGCTGGGCGCGCTATCACCTGGTCCGCCAGGCCCTGCGTCGCCAGCAACTGGTGCAGTTGCCGTGCGGATTCGCCGAAGCCGTCATGGCACGCCTCGACGCCGAACCGGCGTTGCATGCGCACCGCGCACCTGTCTGGTTGCGCTGGGGCGCCGGCGGTGCAATTGCCGCTTCGGTTGCGGTCGCCGCGCTGATGTTGACGCGTCCCGTGGGCGAATCCGCGCCGGGCGCGAGTCCACTGGTCGCGCGCACGACGAGTCAGCCGACGACGACCAGTAGCGCACCGGTCGCCGCGGTCACGTTGCCGAGCGGCTTTCAGCCGCCCCTGCTGGCCCCGAACGCACCGGTCGACACCGCACCCGCAAGTTTCGGCACCGACCTCGCCGAACCGATCGCGATCGATCCGCACCTGCAGTCGTACCTGATCCGCCACTACCAGGCAGCGGGTGCCGCCGGCCAATCGAATTTCGTGCCCTATGTCCTGCTCGCGCCGCCGCAGCGGGAAACGCTGGCGCAGCCGGCCCGCCCGAATCGCTGAGCGACGATGCGCAGGGTCGCCGGCGCTTCGTCCGATCTTCCAACAACCTTCGCCGCCAGCGCCGCGCGCTGGCGTGTCGGTTTCACCATCCTGGTATTGCTGATTGCCGGCCACGCAGCCGGCCAACCTGCGGGCGATGCGACCGCGCAGAACCTGCTCGCGCACATGTCGGCTGCGCTGCGCGCGCTCGACTACCAAGGCTCCTTCATCTATCAGCACGACGGTCGCATCGACGCGTTGCGTATCTTCCACGCCGGCGGCATGCCCGAGCGCGAACGTCTGCTCAGCCTCAGCGGTGTGCGCAGCGAGATCGTCCGCGATGGCGCTTCGGTCATCTGCCTGCCGGGTGGCCTGCCGACGGTGTTGCTGCCGAACCGCCTCGCCGCACACCTGCTGCCCCTGATTCCGGACACGCGGGGCGCCGGGTTCGCCAGGCTCTACAGCCTGAGCGTCGGCGGCACGGATCGCATCGCGGGTTATCCAGCGCAGATCATCGATATCGCGGCGCGTGACGGTTACCGCTACGGCTATCGCCTGTGGCTCGATGAAAATTCGCACCTGCCGCTGCGCTCCGCGGTCGTCGATGGCGCGCGCCGCCCCCTGGAGCAATTCATGTTCGTCACGCTCGACATCGGCGCCAAGCCCAGGCAAAGCGATCTCGCCCCGGCGAGTGCCGCAACCAGCGCAGCCGCAGCGCCCGAGGTGCCGCTGGGCGGGCCACCGCAATGGCGCGTTGCGGATCTGCCGCCGGGATTCTATTTCATGCACAGCCAGCGGCCGGCCGAAGGGCCGACCCAGGCCGAGCATCAGATCTACACCGATGGCGTGGCGAACGTTTCGGTCTACATAGAACCGCGCAGCGGACCATCCGCGCCGGATCGCAGCCTTGCCCGCGGCGCGCTCGGCATCTATTCGCACGATGTCGGAACGTGGCGGATCACCGGACTCGGCGATGCGCCGAGGGCGACGGTCGAACGCATGGTGCGCTCGGTGCAACCGGTCGCGCCGGACGGCGGGACGCGCTGAAGCGCACCTGAGTGCAGGCAGAGGAAACCCGGCAGGTTGGAACTTTGCGCGGAGTTTCCCGTCAAACCGCGGGCCCGATGCGTGCGTCGGAACAACGCCGCTCTGCAGCGCACCGACAAGGAAAGAAGAGGAAAACCATGACGAAGACGAGTGGCGGGACATTTTCCCGCTGGATTTGCCTGCCGTTCGCACTGCTGTTTGCGCTGGCGGCGACGGCGGCCGAGCTGCCGGATTTCACCGGACTGGTCGAGAAATACGGACCAGCCGTGGTCAACGTGCAGGCGACCGGCAACCCGGACGCGCAGACCCAGGCCCAGGATCCCGAGCAGCAGGAAGTGCCGGAAATATTCCGCCGCTTCTTCGGTCCGATGCCGCAGCCGCGCGATCGCGGCACGCGCATGTCGATGGGCTCGGGTTTCATCATTTCCGCCGACGGCTACGTGTTGACCAACAACCATGTCGTCGATGGCGCGGACCAGGTCACGGTGCGCCTCTCCGACCGCCGCGAACTCGATGCCAAGGTCGTCGGCACGGATGCGGAATACGACATCGCGTTGCTGAAGCTCAACGCGACGAACCTGCCGGTGGTCAGCCTCGGCGATTCGAAGAGCGTGAAGGCCGGCCAATGGGTCGTCGCGATCGGCTCGCCGTTCGGTTTCGATCACTCGGTGACCGCCGGCATCGTCAGCGCGATCGGGCGCAACTTCGGCGGCGCCGACCAGCAGTACGTGCCGTTCATCCAGACCGACGTGCCGATCAATCGCGGCAACTCGGGCGGCCCGCTGTTCAATCTCGGCGGACAGGTCGTCGGCATCAACTCGCAGATCTTCTCCAATACCGGCGGCTTCATGGGGGTCTCGTTCGCGATTCCGATCGATATCGCACTGAATGCGGTCGAGCAGATCAAGACCAGCGGCCGGGTCAGCCGCGGCATGATCGGCGTGCAGATCCAGAACGTCGACCGCGCCAACGCGAAGGCGCTCGGCCTGCCGCGCATCGGCGGCGCGCTGGTCAACAAGGTCACGCCGGGCAGCGGCAGCGACAAGGCCGGCGTGCAGGTCGGCGACGTGATCCTCGGCTTCGCCGGCCATGACATCACCAGTTCGGCCGACCTGCCGCCGCTGGTGGGTTCCAGCAAGCCGGGCAGCAAGGCGGATCTGTCGGTCTGGCGCGACGGCAAGAC
>JBIODY010000049.1:0-10444 GCA_044445505.1 Lysobacterales bacterium | reverse complement strand
GCGCAGGTTCGCGTGCTCAAGGCACGCCTGCCGCAGGCGCACTTGCAGGCGCAACGCGTCGGCGTGGCCGGCGGCGCCGGTGCGGCGAGCGGGCAATCGGCGGACGACGCGCGCGCCGCGCTGGCGGTGCTCGATGCCGAGATCGGCGCGGCCGCGGCCGCGGTCAAGGTCGCGCGCGCGCATCTGGACGAGGCGCAGGTCGAACTCGACGCGCGCACGCTCAAGGCGCCGGTCGCGGGCCGCGTCGTGCGCCGTTCGGTGCACGATGGCGACATGGTCTCGGCGCAATCGGCGACCGAACTGTTCCAGTTGCTGCCGGATCGTCCGCGCATCGTGCGCGCGGCGCTCATCGAGGCCTATGTCGACCGGATCAAGCCGGGCATGCAGGCCGAGGTCGTGCGCGACACCGACCAGGGCAAGACCTGGCCGGCGCGCGTGCTGCGCATCGGCGAGGTGTTCGGCCCGAGCCGGCTGACCGACGATCCGGTCGAGCGCGCCGGTGCGCACGATGTCGAGTGCGTGCTGGCCCTCGACGGGGCGGACCTGCGCATCGGCCAGCGAGTGCTGGTGCGGTTCAAGAAGTAAGGCTGAGCTGGACAGCAGGGCTGAGCGCCAAGGGGTGTCAAGTAGTCGCGGCGTTTGCCTTCGCTTCCCCCGCGTAGCGGGGGACAAAACGGCAGGACTGCCGTTTTGCACAGCGAAGCTGCCCAAAGGGCGAAGCGCAGGGATGCGCTGAGTGCACCTGCCCGCAGGGCTGGGGCGCTTTTCGCGCGAAATAGCCAAGGCAAGAGCGCCCCATCCGCGTTACGTGCCGCTCCTGCGGCACGCTCTTCGGGCCGGCTTCGCCGTTCGCTTCGGCATCCTGCCTTCGCAGTCGGCACCTTCCCCCGCTTCGCAGGGGAAGGGACAGCAGGCGCTTCCCGAAAGCCGCTCGAAAGACGCCAGTGGCTACCCTAGGTAGCATATTTCCCCTTGAACGCAGGAATACCCGTGTCCCAGTGGACCATCTTGTGCGATTTCGACGGCACCGTGTCGGTCGAAGACATTACCGACTCGCTGCTGGAGCGCTTCGGCCGCCCCGGCTGGCAGGCCATCGAGGAAGCGTGGCGGCGCGGAAAAATCGGCTCGCACGACTGCATGGCGCAGCAGGTCGCACTGCTCGACGCCAGTGCTGCGGAAATGGATGCGCATCTCGACAACATGTCGATCGATCGCGCGTTCCCGCTGTTCGCGGCCGCCGCGCAGGAGGCCGGCATGCCGCTGGCCGTGGTCAGCGACGGACTCGACTACGCGATCCGGCGCATTCTCGCCAGTCATGGGCTGGCGGATCTGCCGGTCATCGCGAACCGTCTCGAAGCGGTCGGCAGCCACGGCTGGCAGCTCGATTTTCCTTACGGCAGTCCCGGTTGTCGCAGCGGCAACTGCAAGTGCTCGTGCGCCACCAGCGCGCGCGCCGAGCGCAAGCGCGTATTGCTGATCGGCGACGGCGCCTCGGATTTCTGCGTCGCCGGCGAAGCCGACCTCGTGTTCGCCAAGCATCGTCTGATCGAGCACTGCCGCGCGGCCGGCATTCCGTATGTGCCGATCACCGGATTCGCCGACGCGCTGGACCTGCTGCCGACGCTGATCGCCGGCGAACTGGCTGCGCATGGACGCGAGTTGCCGCTGCACCCGGCGGTGCAACCGGCCTGACCCATCGCCAGGTGCCGTGAAGCCCGGCAATCGCTTTCCGTTCGATTCCCTCGGCCGCGTATCGCGGCCACCGTGACCCGTGGAGATCCGCGCTTGAACATCGACATTTCCAAGACCGCCGCCGTACCCGTCAGCGACGCGGCCCTGCTCGCCGACGAGGCGAAGTACTGCTCGTTCGGCGACACCGTGCATTACTCCGAGCCGCCGAAGATCTTCGCGCGTTGCGACGGCAGCTATCTGTACGATACCGAAGGCACGCCGTTCCTCGACCTGCAGATGTGGTACTCGGCGGTCAACTTCGGCTACGCCAACCCGCGTCTCAACAATGTGCTGAAGCAACAGATCGACACGCTGCCGCAGGTCGCCAGCCAGTATCTGCACTCGACCAAGATCGAGCTCGCGAAGATCGTCGCACAGGACGCGAAGAAGAAATGGGGTCTCGACGGCCGCGTGCATTTCAACGTCGGCGGCTCGCAGTCGGTCGAGGATTCGCTGAAGCTGGTGCGCAATGCGTCGAACGGCAAGAGCCTGGTGTTCGCGTTCGAGGGCGGTTACCACGGTCGCACGCTCGGCGCGTCGGCGATCACGTCGAGCTATCGCTATCGCCGCCGCTACGGCCATTTCGACCGCGCCCAGTTCATCGAATTCCCGTACCACTTCCGCGGCCCGAAGGGCATCTCGAAAGAGGAATACGGCGAGCAGTGCGTGGCCAAGTTCGAGCGTCTGTTCGAAACCGAATACAACGGCGTGTGGGACGCGAAAGCCGGCCAGTGCGAGTACGCCGCGTTCTACGTCGAACCGATCCAGGGCACCGGCGGTTACGTGATCCCTCCGCCGAACTTCTTCACCGGCATCAAGCGCGTGCTCGACCAGCACGGCATCCTGCTGGTCGTGGATGAAATCCAGATGGGCTTCTTCCGCACCGGCAAGCTGTGGGCGATCGAACATTTCAATGTGAAGCCGGACGTGCTGGTGTTCGGCAAGGCGCTGACCAACGGCCTCAATCCGCTCGCCGGCATCTGGGCGCGCGAGGAGCTGATCAACCCCACGGTGTTCCCGCCCGGTTCGACGCATTCGACGTTCGCATCCAATCCGCTCGGCACCGCGGTCGGCCTCGAAACGATGAAGATGCTCGCCGAGACCGACTACGAATCGATGGTCATGGCCAAGGGCGCGCACTTCCTCGAAGGCCTGAAGGACCTGCAGAAGCGCCACAAGGAAATCGGCGACGTCGATGGCCTCGGCCTCGCGCTGCGCGCCGAGATCTGCGAAGCCGACGGCTACACGCCGAACCGCAAGCTGCTCGATCGCATGGTCGACATGGGCCTCGGCGGCGAGCTGACCCACAACGGCAGGAAGATCGGCCTTGTCCTCGATGTCGGCGGCTACTACAAGAACGTGATCACGTTCGCGCCGTCGCTGCATATCAGCGGCGAGGAGATCGATCTTGGCCTGAGCTTGCTCGATCAGCTGCTGACCAGGGCGAAGAAGGCCTAGGCACTGCCCTCAGGCAACATGCAAACGGCCGCCCTAGGGCGGCCGTTTGCATTCACGTCGTCGCTGCAGGCTCAGCGTTCCCAGCGCCCGCCGCGGTAACGCCAGCGGTCGCGATCGCCGTCGCGGTCCCAGCGCGCAGGCGCGTAGTGATAGCCGCGGCGTTCGCGCACCCAATAGCCACGATGCCAGTTGTAGCGGCGATGACCCCAGCGCCAGTCGCCCGGTACCCACACATAGCCGCCGCGCGGGGCCGGCACCACTTCGACGCGCATCGGCGGCGGTGGCAACGTCGCATAAATGCCGACCGAAACGCGTGCCTCGGCCGGAACGGGATTCAGGGTACAGGCGCCGATCGCTGCCAGCGCCGCGGCCAACAACCAGGTTCGATGATGACGTTGCATGCTGCCTCCACGGACGTGCCCGGGATGGGCGTTGGGTCGGATGCGAAACTAATCGAATCGATCTGAATAGCACCCAAGCAAGGTTTCGCAAAGGCCGGGCGGCCTGTCAACGCGGCTGCGGGGTGTGCGTATCTCAGGGCGCGCGTCCGAGCGCCAGCACCGCGTTCAGTCCGCCGAACGCGAACGAATTGCTGAGCGCGGCGCGCACGGGTTTCTCGCGCGCCGCGTTCGGCACGTAGTCGAGGTCGCATTCGGGATCCGCATCGAGGAAGTTCATCGTCGGCGGCACGACACCATCGCGCAGCGCGCCGATTACCGCGACCAGTTCGATCGCGCCGGCGGCGCCGAGTGCGTGCGCGTGCATCGATTTCGTCGACGACACCGCGAGCGCGTCCGCGTGCGCGCCGAACACGCCGCGGATCGCCCTGCTCTCGGTCGGATCGTTGCCGGGCGTGCCGGTGCCATGCGCGTTGATGTAGTCGATGTCGCCCGAGTCGAGGCCGCCGTCGGCGAGCGCGCGCCGGATCGCCTTCGCGGCACCGGCTTCGGATGGGAACACGATGTCGCCCGCGTCGGCCGACATGCCCGCGCCGGCAAATTCGGCGAGGATCGTCGCGCCACGGCGCTGCGCGCGGTCCAGCGTCTCCAGCACGAACATGCCGGCGCCTTCGCCGAGCACCATGCCGCGGCGTTGCCTGCAGAACGGCCGGCAGGTGTCGTCGGCCATCACCCGCATCGCTTCCCAGGCCTTGATCACGCCGAGCGTGATGCAGGCCTCGGTGCCGCCGGCGATGGCCGCGTCGGCGACGCCATGGCGGACCATGTGCAACGCCTGCGCCAAAGCGTGGTTCGCCGATGCGCAGGCGCTCGAAATCGCGAACGCGGGACCGGTCAGCCTGTACTCGACGCTGATGTGGCTGGCCGGCGCATTCGCCATTCGGCGCACGATCGACAGCGGATGCAGGCGCGGGTTGTTCTCGCCGTAGAGGCGCCGCGAGGCTTCGTCGTTGGTCTGCTCGCCACCGACTCCGGTGCCGATGATGACCGCGGTGTTCTCGCCGAGGGCGTCCGCCGCGAAGTCGATGCCGGACTGCGCGATCGCTTCGCGCGCGGCGACCAGCGCGAATTGCGAGACGCGATCCAGCAGGATCAACCGCTTCGCGTCGAAATGCGCGAGCGGATCAAAATCGTGCACCTGCGCGGCGATGCCGAAGCGCAACTGCTCGCGCGGCAGCGTCGTGATCGGCCCGATCGCGAGATGGCCTTCGCGCATCGCGGTCCAAGTTGCGCTTGCCGTGGGCCCGAGCGGGGTAACCGCGCCCATGCCAGTGATGACGACGCGATGCATGGTTGCAGGAACCGGCGTATCAGGATTGCGCGGGCGGCTGCGCGATCTGCCCGGCGACCAGCTTCTCGACCGCCTCGACCAGGCCCTTCACCGACTCGGTGTCGAAGTTCGGGTCGCGGTCGGGCATCGTGATCTTGAAGTGGTCCTCGATCTCGAAAATGATCTGCACCGCGTCCAGCGACTGGATCTCGAGGTCCTTCAGGGTCGCTTGCGGCGTGATCCGGGCGCGATCGATGCCGGATTCCTTCGCGATGATGTCGAACACGGTGTCCTGCACGCTGCTCATTACGTCTCCAGGGAGTTCGCCGCAGTGGCGACGCGGGTGGTCGGCATGATCGCCGGGCGGCGCTTGATCTTCAAGCAGCCGGTATTGTGACGTGGTCTCGCGGCGCAGGCATACTTGCGCGCCTCGTATCGTCATTCCGGCGCAGGCCGGACTGCGAGGGCAGGTCGAACATCGTCCTCGGGCAATGTGAGGGAAGCGAACGCTGCCGGCGATCCGAAGGCGGACCGCGGAAGCGGCGAACAATCCATTTTTCTTTCTGCCACAAGCCGATTCGGATTCCGGTCTTCGCCGGGATGACGGCAAGTGGACGCATCAGGCCTGCCCATGTCCGCCACCGTCGTCACGCTGTGGATCGTCAACATACTGCTGGATACTTTCGGGCAGCTTTCCTTCAAGGCCGCCGCGGAGGGCCCGGATCTCGGCGAAGGCCTCGCGCGCTGGCGGGCGATGGCGCGGCAGCCGTGGATCTGGTGCGGGGTCGGTTGCTACGTCGGCGAGTTCCTGGCCTGGCTCGCGTTCCTGTCGCTGCTGCCGCTGTCCGAGGGCGTGCTGCTCGGCTCGATCAATATCGTCGCGGTGATGATCGCAGGCCGCTTCCTGTTCAACGAAAAGTTCTCGCCGTTGCGCACGCTCGGCATCCTGCTGATTGCCGGTGGCGTCGCCGTGGTCGGACTGGCCTGACATGCGGCGCTTCTACCTGATCGGATTCCTGGTGCTGGTCTGCTTCGACACGTTCGCGCAGGTCTGCTTCAAGCTGACTGCGAACCAGGCGATGCCGCCCGAGGCGAACCTCGGCTGGGTACTGCGCGTGCTGTCCTCGCCGTGGGTGTACTGCGCGGTCGCCTGCTACATCGCCGCGTTCGTGACCTGGATGACCCTGCTCGAACATGCGCCGATCGGCCCGGCATTCGCGGCTTCGCATATCGAGGTCATCAGCGTGCTGGCGTTGTCGGTGATCCTGTTCAACGAGCACATCGGCACGCCGCAATGGATCGGCAGCGCGCTTATCATCGCCGGCATCGTCTGCCTTGCGATCAGCGAAACCGATGCCGAACCCGCCGCACCGACCTGAGATTCCGCCGACTGCGGGTTTGCCGCCGCGCTGGGCCGATCTGTGGCCGCGTGCCCGGTCGGCGCCGGCACATGCCGATCTGGCCCGGCGCGCCGCGGAATTTCTGTCGGCCGACCGGGTGCAGGTCGAATGCTCGGGCACGGCAAGTCTGGTCGTCGCGCTGACCGCACTGCAGCGATTGAACCGCCGCCGCGCCGTCATCGTTCCGGCGTATACCTGTCCGCTGGTCGCGCTGGCGATCGCACACTGTGGCCTGGAAACGCGCCTGTGCGACCTCGCCCCGGACTCGATCGATTTCGATGCGGACACACTCGCGCGGATCTGCGACCGCGACGTGCTCGCGGTCGTGCCGACGCATCTGGGCGGGCGGGTCGCTGATGTCGACACCGCGATCGGGATCGCACGACGTGTCGGCGCGTTCGTGATCGAAGACGCAGCGCAGGCGCTCGGCGCGCGGCGCAACGGGCACGCGGTCGGTCTCGATGGCGATATCGGCTTCTTCAGCCTCGCGATCGGCAAGGGTCTGACCACGTACGAGGGCGGCCTGCTGGTCGCGCGCGATCCGAAGCTGGGCGACGAACTCGCGCGCGCCAGTCGCGAGATCGCGCCGCGACGCATCGGCCGGGAACTCGGTCGCGCGCTGCAATTGCTGGGTTATCACACGCTGTATCGGCCCTCTCTGCTGCGTTACGCGTACGGTGCACCGCTGCGTCGCGCGTTGCGGCGCGGTGACGCGGTCGCCGCGGTCGGCGACCATTTCTCCGCGGATATCCCGCTGCACACGCTGGGCCGGTGGCGGCAGGCGGTCGGCGCGCGCGCATTCGACCGCTTGCCCGCGTTTCTCGATGCCTGCGCCGTGCAGGCGCGACGGCGCAAGGCGCAGCTTGCACGGATCGATGGCATCGAGGTCATCGACGATCCGGTCGACGCGGCGGGCACATGGCCGTTTCTGTTGCTGCGCCTGCGCAGCGAGACGTTGCGGGATGCAGCTCTGCACGGGCTATGGGGCGCCGGACTCGGCGTCAGCCGCCTGTTCATCCATGCGTTGCCGGACTACGGGTATCTGCAACGCATCATCAGCGAGCCGGCCGTACCGAATGCGCGCGCATTCGCGGCGACGACGCTGACGATCTCGAACAGCCCGTGGCTCGACGATGCGGCTTTCGAACAAATCTGTTCGACCTTGCAACAGCTCCAATCCACGGAGCGATGAGATATCCGCTGGATGCGGCTGGTCGCAGGACTTCCGTGGGAGCGGCTTCAGCCGCGATGCTTTGTCGCGCGAAACGCCATCCCCACCCAGCCCTCTTTGAAGAGAAGGGTTTCAAAGCATCGCGGCTGAAGCCGCTCCCACGAAACCGCACATCGCTTGCGCGAAGCAGCGCTGTCAGCGGTTCGGTTGCGCGCGTGAGGCGTTGTGCGCCAAGGCGGCGATCTGGCGCTCGATCGCCGCGGCGAACGCATCCGCGCCTGGCCATGGGGTGACCCGCCCGATTTTGCGCACGCCACGGAACACGATGAAAGCCGGAATGCCATGCAGGCCGAAGCGCGTGCCGAGTGCGGGTTCCTCGTAGACATTGCCATGCAGCCACTGCACTTCGGGCCAGTGGAAACGTGCGGCGGAATTCAGGATCGCGCGCTTGGCGTTGTCGCAGTTCGGGCAATCGCGGCCCCACAGGAACAGGATCGCGAGCGCGGCCGTGGCGTCTGCGAGTGCGGCATCGAGATCGGCACTGTGCACGCGCTGCATCGGGAATTTGTGGAAGAATTCCGGAACCGTCGGTTCGATCATCGACCTGTCGATCACGGTGCACACCTGTGCGCAAGGCCTGGGTATTTTGCCCGTCGTCCCGGCGAACGCCGGGACCCAGCGTCGTTGCTTGCCCGTGAAGTCACTGGGTTCCGGCGTACGCCGGAACGGTGATGTCTTTGCTTGCGGCCGAGATATGTTCAAGCAAGCGCAGATTCAACACATGTTGCTGCGTCTGCCACGCGGCGAGCTGCGCGGCGTCGACCTCCGGCTGCGCGTCGAGCGCACTGAGCCTGCGTTTCCACCACGCCTTGTAGCGATATTCCGAGATGTCGCCGGTGATATCGCTGCCGATCAACTGGCCGTGCAGCCGATCGATCGCCGCCAACAGGTCGGTATCCAGCAGCCGGCCCTGATCCCAGTTCGTGCGTGCGATGCTGGGATCCAGCACGTCCTTGTCGATCGACAGGTACACCGGCATTCGTGATGCACCGCGTTCGGCGAAGAAGCGATCGAGCATCGCCGCTGCGGAGTCGAACGCCCGGAACGCGTCGCCGAGACCCCATCGTGCGGCCCAGCGCGTGTCGACCCCAAGCGTCCAGTAACGCAGCTTGCCGCGGCGCAGCGGGGTCAGGTAGTTCTCCCAGGCGTGGCTCGAGGACACATCGGCCGAGCTGATGCCGAGCACGTGCACACGAGCCACGTACGGCAGCAGCGCAACGCGGCGCACCCACGAACCGCAGTGCACTCCGAACGGAAAACGCATGTTGTCCGGATGGTTGTCGAACACCACGACCTCGAAGGACCCAAGCGCCGCGCAGCGTTCGATCAATGGCCAGCTGAGGTGATGATAGTCGCCGCTGCCGAGGAACACCGTGCTGTGCGCGGCCGGCAGCGCGCGCTCGATGACGGCGCGCACCTCGCGCAAGGCGCGCAGCGAACAGCCGAAACGGATCGCCTCCTGCCAATCGCCAAGATCGATCCTGGTCGCGCCGGGAAGGGCGCTGACCGAACGGTCGAAATCAAGGATGACCGGCGCTGGCAACTTTTCCATTTCCTGATTGTGCCTCGCCATCGAGGCGCGCGCGGTCGCTTTCGAAATGTCCAGCCATCCGGCGCAGCGCCGCGCGCAGCACACGGCTGCGCGGGCGCACCGCGTGGCGCGTGAACGTGAAGCGCGCGCCAAGATAGGCCTTGATCTCGGGATCGGTCCAGCCGGCGACATAGCAGGCCAGATCGCGGCGCCGCGCGTAATCGAGATTGTGCATCCAGCTGACGAAATACAGGTTGTGCTGGCGTGCCTGCGGATACGCGAAGCCGACGTACTTGTCGACCAGGGTTTCGCCGACGACGAAGCACAGGTTCCAGCCGATCATCCGGCCCTGCTCCCGATAGACGAACACGATGCCGCCGAGGCTCGCGTCCTGCAGCAGCGCATCGAAGAATTCGCGGCTCAGGCGATCGAAGTGGATCTCGCTTTGCGCATGGACGGCGAGGTACAGGCCGTAGAACTGCTCGCGCAGCGCTGCATCGCGGAACGATGCGGAGCCGGTCGGAACCTCCTCGATCTCGAGTCCGGCGCGCGCGCGCAGCTTGCGGCGGATGTCCTTGCGCCGGCTCGACGACAATCGTGCGAGGTAGTCCGCGGCCGATTCGAAGTCGATCGGCACCCAGGCCAGCGCCTGGCCTTCGAGCAGCACGAAGCCGCACCGCGAGCACGCGGCCGCGACCGAGCGCGCCTGCGCATTGCTGGCCGCATCCAGCAACGGCGAATCCTGGGGGATGTCCTTGACGATCAGGAATGGCTGGTCGGCGTGATCGGCGAGCCATTCACGCACCAGTGCGGCCGCATCGACGTGTGCTGGGAACAGCGCATATTCGGATACCGTGGTGCCGACGAAACAGGTGCGCGGGCGCAGCAGCCGGTTCCACCAGCGGTACAGTGGAAGCGCAGTCACGCGGCGCCGCAACGCGTCGTCCGCGGTGGTCAGCAGATCGAAGCGCGCGACGAACGCCGGCGTGCCAGACGCAGTCGTCAGCGCGCGGAATTCCTCGGGAGGATGGGCGAGGAAGTGGTCGACCAGTCCGCGCGGTTCGAGCAGGTTGTGCAATTCCGGCGCCGCATCGCCGGTGCGGGTCGCCATCACTCGATCGCGGTGGCCATGCGCGCGCCGCGCGGCACTTCGAGCGCGGCCCGTTCGGCGATCCGCTGGAAGAATGCCGCGGATCGCTCGATCAGCTTGCCGCGCTCTTGGTCGACCGTGACCATGTGGTAACTGTTGTCGAGCAGCAGGGTCTCGACCGGCGCGCGCACGCCACGTTCGACGATGCGTACGTTGCGCAGGCCGGCCACATCGTCGTTCGCGGAGTGCGCCACGAAGCACGGCGCGCGCACGCG
>JBIODY010000048.1:0-10460 GCA_044445505.1 Lysobacterales bacterium | reverse complement strand
CCGGGTCATCGCCGCACGGCGGTTGCTGACGAACAACGCGTCGCTGCGCGCGCCCTTCAGCAACAGCGGCCGCGCCTCGCCGACATATCGGGTCAGCCAGTGCGCGGCCTCGTCGCCGAGCGGAACGAGGCGCTCCTTGCCGCCCTTGCCGACCACGCGCAGCACGCCCTGGCGCAGGTTGACCTGCGCCGCGGCGATGCCGACCAGCTCGCTGACGCGCAAACCGGTCGCATACATGAGTTCCAGCATCGCGCGGTCACGCAAACCGAGCGTTGTCGCCTGCGGAGCGTGCAGCAGGCTTTCGATTTCGGTCTCCGACAGGGCCTTCGGCAGCGTGCGCGCCAGTTTCGGCGCATCCACGAGCAGGGTCGGATCCACACCGACGCGCCCTTCGCGCACCAGCAACCGATAGAAATGCCGCAGGCACGACAGCAACCGCGCATTCGAACGCGCCGCGTAGCCGGCGCCGCGTGCGCCACCATGCGCGCCGCGTTCGCCTAGAAAGCGCTGCACGGCTTCCGGATCCGCGTGCGCCAGCGAACTGCCGTGTGCGGCCTGCCGGCGCGCAAACCCTTCGAGATCGAGCCGGTAATTCGCCAGCGTGTTGTCGGCGAGGCCGAGTTCCGACCAAACGCGCTCGAGGAAGAAGCCGATCAGCACCGCGTCGGCCGCGGCGATGGGCAGCTTGTGCGGATTCTCCGTCGCGCCGGACCGGCGCGCAGCGGAACCGCGGGACTTGCTGGTGGCGCCAGGATTGTGCATGCCATGGAATCGCCGCATCGTGCGATGCGCTTGCGTGGGCGAGCCTAAACCGTGACCCTAGCCGCCGTCACCGATTTTCGCCGACCATGCCGTACGCGAGCCCCGCCCCGCTCTGGCTGCGCATTGCCGCAACCGTCTATGACCTGTTTCCGCTGATCGCGCTGTGGATGCTGACCGCGGGCCTCACGCTGCTTGCCATGCACGGCCACGTCGACGTCACGCATCCGCCGCTCGGCTACCGGATCGCGTTGCGCGCGGCGCTTTTCATGGTCACCGCGGCTTACTTCGTGATCTCGTGGTCGCGCGGCGGGCAGACCATCGGCATGCGCGCATGGCGGCTGCGCGTGGTTGCGGCAGACGGCGCACCGTTGCCGTGGCCGCGCGCGGTATTGCGATTCGCGGCTGCGATCGTTTCGCTGCTCGCCGTCGGGCTCGGCTACCTCTGGTGCCTTGTCGATCGCGATCGGCGGGGCTGGCACGACATCGTCGCGCGCAGCGCGCTGGTGCTGCGGGAAAGCTAGCGCAGGGACGCTGCGGTCTACGCGGCCAGCGCGCGGGCGATCATGCCTTCGATCGCGTCGAGGTCCGGGATGATCGCGCGGTCGTCGCGCACCAGCACTCCGGCGCGCACGCCGGGCGCGTGCTGATGCTCGTCGGCACTCGGAATCAGCAGTTCCGGGGTGATCGTGGTCAGGCGCGGGAATCCCTGCGCGAGCAGCGCGATGAACGGCATGCCGGCGTTGCCGCCGAGCGCTTTCAACACCGCGACGCGCGCGTTGCGCCGGCTCTCGTCTTCGAGACGGCCGATCAGCATCGGGAACGAGAACAGCGGCAGACGCCAGCCTCGCCAGGAGAGCCTGCCGAGCAGCCACGCCGGCGCATTCGGCACCTTTTCCGGCGGCATATAGCTGATGACCTCGGCCACCGTCGCATTCGGCAACAGCACACGGCCATCGGTCACCGGCACCATGACGCCGCGGATTTCGCGCGGGAGTTCTGCCATCGCTGTTTCCTCAGTGGGCGACCGCGCATCGGCGCGGGCGCAAGTGCAAGATTCGAGCGGATCCGGCGCGTCGCGCGCACCTGGGCGTGAATATGCTCATGCCGGATTCGCCAGCAGTTTTTCCGCCAGCTCCTGCGGCGACCCGAGAAACTTGACCAGGCCCGCCTCGCAGACGCCGTCGATCATCGTGCTGACCACGCAGGTGTCCGGATGCTGCGCATAGATCACGCCGCCCCTGGCGGCGAGGTAGCGGCAGCCTTCGACGGCGTCGTCGCTCATGCCCGAGAACACGATCGCGCCGACATTGGCGCCGAAGCGATCCGCGGCGTCGCGCAGCACGCGGTCGATCGACGGCCGATAAGCGCTTTCCTCGGTATCGCGTTCGACGACGACGACCCCGAGCGGATCCACGCGCAGGCGCTGCGTGACCGGCATGATAATGACCTCGCCGTGGCTGACGCGCTCGCCGTGGGTCGGCGTGCGCACGGTCAGCGCGGTGGCCTGCGCGAGTTGCTTCGCCAGCATGTCGACGAATTCGTCGCCCAGATGCTGGGCAAGAAGGAACAATGCGGGGTAATCGTGCGGCAACGCGGCCAGGAATTCGCGCACCGCCTCGGGACCGCCGATCGATGCGCCGAGCACCCACACACGGCGCACCTTGGCCTGCGGCGTTTCGAGACGGTTTTCATGGCCTGCCGCTTCCATCGCGGTCGGCGCAACGGCCTCCTCGAGCGGAATCAATTCGAGCGCCAGCTCGGGCGCTGCGGGAAACGCATGCACATTCGCCGCGTCGACGTCCGGCGCGAGGAATTCCTCGGCACGCAGTTTCTCGATGCCGAAGTCCACCGCGCGCGCGGGCGCACCCGGCATCGGCGACAGCGCATCGGCATCCAGAATCTCGAGTGCCCACTCCGACGGTATCGCGATTTCATCCGCGGACGCCGCAGGCGCCGGCACGGGCTGCGGCAATCCGGCTGCGGGATCCGCAGCGAACGCGAACTCGATATCGTGCGCAGCAGGCAGGTGCGCGGATTGTGGTGCAGGTTCCTCGTCGGAAACGGCGATGGAATCGAGGTCGATGGAATCGAGATCGAGCGAATCGAGATCGAGCGCACCGAACTCGTCCGGTGCGGGCATATCGCCGGCTGCATCATGGACGGGCTCGAACGGAGCCGCGATGTCGGCGTCGAACTCGATGCCGAAATCCTCGAACCCCGGGTCTTCGGGCGGCGCAACCGCGATCGACCGCGGCTCCACGGCTGGAGCATCCGATCCGACGAAGTCCGGTTCGATGTCGATCGATGCCGGCGCCGCGACCTGCGCATCGCCGAACAGTGCATCGAGATCATCAAGGCCCGGCTCGTCTCGCAGCAAGGATTGCGCAGCGGGTTCGGCCGCGAAGGCCTGGACGACGCTCGCCATGGGCGCGCCGGCCGGCTCCGGTTTGACCGGATCCGCAACCGCGGGCCGCTCGACCGGAACCGTTGACAGCGGCGCTGCGGTTCGCAGCGGGGCGACCGGCGCCGGCACCGCTTCGGCGCCTTGTGGACGCGGCGGATCGATATCCGCGGCACCGAGAATCTTCGCGGTGAGATGGCGCATCCAACGCGCCTGGTCCCAGCCCGACAGGCCGCTCGAGACCTCGCTGTCGTTGAACACGACGCGGTAGCGCGTGTCGTCGAGCAGGCTGTAGACCTCGTCGAGGTCCGGCTCATTCTGCGCGTCGAGATTGACCACGACCACGCTCGCGTGCGAACGCTCCAGCGCCGCGCGGTCGAGCGCGTGCGGCGGTGCCTCGTACACGACCGGCAGGCCGAGCGAACGCAGGCTCTGGCGCAGTTGTGCGCCGAACTCAGGCGCCTCGTAGAGCAGCGCGACCGAAACGCTGGAGTCTTCAGCCGACACGTTCCTGCCTCAGCATTTCCTGGACCTGGCGCAGCAGATCGTCTTCCTGGTATGGCTTGCCGAGATAGCGCTCGACGCCGATTTCGAGTGCACGCTGACGATGCTTCTCGCCGGTGCGCGAGGTGATCATCATGATCGGCACGCGGCGCAGGCGCGAATCGTTGCGCATGTAGGTCGCCAGCTCGTAGCCGTCCATGCGCGGCATCTCGATGTCGAGCAGCATCAGATCGGGCACGTTGTCCTGCAGTTTCTCCAGCGCATCGAGGCCGTCCTTCGCGGTGATCACGTCGAGTTCCGCACGTTCGAGCACGCGCGTGGTTACCTTGCGCATCGTGATCGAGTCGTCGACGACCATGACCAGCGGCTTCTGCCGCACGTCCGGCGCATGCACGGCGTCCGGCGTGAAGTAGGCCGGCATCTCCTCGGCGGCGCCGGCATCGATGCGCGCACGCAGCGCGACCAGGCGGCGCGCGAGCGGCGCGAGATCGAGAATGATCACGACCGAGCCGTCACCCATGATGGTGGCACCGAAGATGCCCGGCACCGAGCTGACCTGCGGGCCGACCGACTTGACCACGACTTCGCGCGAGCCGACCACGCCGTCGATGCGCACGGCCGCGCGTTGGTCGCCGGCACGCGTCATCAGCAGCGGTACCTGGGTCTCGTCGAGCGCGCGTGCGCGCTGCACGCCGAGCAGCTGGGCCAGGTCGTAAATGTTGTATTCCTCGCCAGCGTAGATGTGCTTCGGGTCGCCTTCCGCGAAGCGGCGCTCCAGATCATCGCGCGCGATGCGCGCCACGCCCTGCACGGACGACATCGGGATCGCGTAGCTGCTCTCGCCGAGCTTGACCAAAATCGCCTGGGTGACCGCCAGCGTGAACGGCAGGCGGATCGTGAAACTCGCGCCCTGTCCCGGTGCCGAGTCGATGACCAGCGAGCCGCCGAGCTGCTTGATCTCGTTGTGGACGACATCCATGCCGACGCCGCGGCCGGCGATCTGGGTCAGCTGTTCGGCGGTCGAGAAGCCGGTTTCGAGCACGAAACTGTAGAGATCGCGGTCGGACAACTCGACTTCCGCCTTGAGCAGGCCGCGCTCGATCGCCTGGCGGCGGATCGCATCGCGGTTCATGCCGCGGCCATCGTCGGAAACGCGCAACACGACTTCGGTCGCTTCGCGGCTGACCGCGATATTGACCGTGCCCTCGGCCGGCTTGCCGGCGGCGAGGCGCTCCGCGGGCTTCTCGATGCCGTGTGCGAGCGCGTTGCGCAGCATGTGCTCGAACGGCGCCTTCATGCGCTCGAGCAAGTTGCGATCCATTTCGCCGTGCGCACCATCGACTTTCAGCTGGGCGCGCTTGTCCAGTTCGTGCGCGGCCTGGCGCAACGTGCGGCGCAGGTTCGGCACCAGCGAATCGAACGGCACCATGCGCGTGCGCATGAGGCCTTCCTGCAGATCCGAACTGACCCGCGACTGCTGCAGAAGCAGGGTTTCGGACTGGCGCGTCTGGTCGTCGAGCAGGTTCTGGATCGAGACCAGATCCGACACCGACTCGCCAAGCGCGCGCGACAATTGCTGCAGCTGCGAGAAACGGTCGAGTTCGAGCGGATCGAACGCGCCGATGCCGGTGTCGTGCTGTTCGCGCTGGTAGCGCGCGATGATCTGTGCCTCGGTTTCGATCTCGAGCTTGCGCAGCTGGTCGCGCAGGCGGCTGACGGTCTGGTCGAATTCGACGAGGTTGAAGCGGAACGTCGAGATCTGCTGTTCGAGGCGCGAACGGTAGATGGATACCTCGCCGGCATAATTGACCAGCGAGTCGAGCAGGTCCGAGCGCACGCGGATCAATTCCTGCGGTGCGTGCGGCACGTCCTCCTGATCCATCGCGGTCAGATGACGCGGCGCGGGACGCACGACGGACGGCCGGGCGGTTGTTTCCGCGACTGCCGGAGCTGCCGGAGCTGCAGCTTCGGCGGCGTGCGCGGCAGTGCCGCCGGCTGGCGCCGCCACGGATGGCGTCGGACCGTGGTCGGTCGCCTCCTCGCCGGCGACCAGGCTTTCGAAACGTGCGATCGCATGCACCGGCATCGCGATCGCACGGCGTTGCGCGACGCGCTGCACAAGCACATGCAGGCGATCGAAGCCGCGCTCCAGAGACTCGACCGCGACGCGATCGACGCGGAGGCGACCGTCGCTGACCGCGTCGACCAGCGATTCCATCGCGTGGCTGAGATCGCCGATCGGCGCGAGGCCGGCCATGCGCGCGCCGCCCTTCAGCGTATGCAGGTCGCGCTGCAGGCCGATGATGAAGGAGTGATCGTGCGGCGCTTCGCGCAGGGAAGCGACCAGCGAATCGGAATGATCGAGGATGTCGGCGCCTTCCTGCACGAAGATGTCGAGCAGATCGTCGTCGACCTCGGGAAGCTCGAGCGCGCCATCCGGCTGCAGATCGTCGGTGATCGCCGCCGCTTCCTCGCCGCTCAGCGGCGGTGGCGCGACAGGTTCGACGACGATCGCCGCGGGCGGCGATTGCGCCGGCGACTCGGTGACCACCACCGGCGGTTCTGCGCGCCGATCTTCCGCGTGTGCGACCGGCAGCGGTTCGGCGGCGCCCATGCGCGGCACCGCCGCGGGCTGTTGTGCATGCGCTGCGGTCTTGCCGCCAACCTCGGGTTCCGCATCGTGCGTCGAATCTTCGCTTGCGACCGTTGTCGCACCACCTTCGGTCGCCTGCGTGGCGTCGACGTGATCGAGCGTTTCCAGCGCAATCGCATCGAGTGTCGCCGGCGCGACATACGTCGCTGCACTGCCGAACATCGCGTCGAACGCGCTGTCCTGCGCGACCGCGGGCACCTGGTCATGGCTGTCTGCGGGATTCACCGCTGACGCATCGAAGGCCGCCAGCGCATCGGCCAGCTCATCGGGTATCGTCGCCTCAAGTTGCGTCGCATCGTGGGTCTCCGTCGCGAAACCTTCGGCGGCGCCGGTATCGGCCATCCACGACGAGGACAGATCCGCGGGTGCCGGCCGGTGCAGGGCTTCCGGTTCCGAGTCGGCGACGTCATCGCGCGTTTCCCGCGTCGCCGCGGCGACCTCGTCCGCGGAAAATGTCGACGACGCTTCAGGCATGTGCTCGCCGTACGGCAGCGACTCCGGCTCCGACAGCGCATCGCGCAGCGCGCACATGCGCGCCGCGAGCGCGGTGGAATCGGGCAGCGCGGGATTGCGGGCTTCCAGTTGCCGCATCACGTCGCGGGTCAGCTCGACGGTCTCGTGCAGCGCAGCGATGCCGTCTGCGGACGGCGGCACATCCGCGCCGCGCAGGCGCTTGACGTAGTTCTCCAGTGGCGCAAGCACATTGCCGATCACCGGGATATCGACCATCGCGATCGCGCCGTTGAGTGTATGCGCGGCGCGCAGCAGCGGCTCGCTCACGCGCACCGGCTCGGGTGTGGAGCGCGCGAGATAGTCGTCGATGACGCCCAGATGCGCGGCGACTTCGCTTTGCAGGATGTCGAACAGCACCGGATCGATGTTCGGCAGCGGACCGGCCACGAGTTCCGCTGGCGACGCGCCGAAATCGGCCTCGCCGGCGAGACTGCCGCCGCTGCGGATATCACCGCTGAATGCAGGAATCTGGCGTTGCGCGGCCGGCACGCGGCGGCGCACGGTGCGCCGCACCTTGCGTGTCGCGGCCGCGGCATTGGCATTGGCATTGGCATTGCGTTCGGGGACCCAGGCCTCCTCACCCGCGGCGAGGCGATCGGCGGTATCCATGATGCCGCTGACGTTCGCATCGCCGGCGTGTTCGCCGCGCAATGCGCCGAGCAGCGCCGGAATCGCCGCGACCGCATGGTCGACCAGCGCGACCACCGCGCTGCCTGGCACCACGCTGCCATCGAGCACGCGATTGAGCAGGCTCTCGACCTTCCAGCTGAACTCGCCGAGCGCGAGCGCGCCGACCAGGCGGCCGGAACCCTTCAGGGTATGGAACGAGCGCCGGATCGGCTTCAGTGCCTCGAGCTTGTCGACATCGAGTTTCCAGACCGGGACCTGCGCGCGCAGGTTCGCGATCTCGTCCTCGACTTCCTCGATGAACACATCGCGGATGTCGTCATCGATTTCCTCGCCGGCGCTCTGCTGGAAGCCGCCCAGCTCGTGTTCGTCGACCGGCACCTCTTCCTCGACCTCCTCCTCGATCTCGGTCCAGACCGAGTCATCGTCGCCGGTCTCGGCGAGACGCAAGCCGGTGAGGTCGTGGCCGGCCGGTTCGTGGGTGCGAGTGTCGCCGACGATCAGGTCGTGCAGATCGTGGCCGGGCAGCACATCGATGCCCGGCAACTGCGAATCGGCCTGCGCCGCAGCGTGCGCGGGCGTTTCCGGTGCGCCGTATTCGATATCTGCCAGAACCGGCAGTTCGTGCGTATCGGCATACCGCGAGCCGTGGCGCGAGGCGCCGGCTTCCGGCGCCAGCGCATCGAGATGCCGGGCCAGCTCAGCATCCGATGCCGGCGGCAACGGCCAGTAGCCGAGTCCTTCCAGACTCTCGCGCGCGACGTCCAGGATCTTTTCCCGGTTGCGGCGCTGTTCGCGGGTCGCCTCGAGGTAGTACTCGATCGCGGCAAGCGCATCGGCGAGCTTGTCCATCTGCTCCGCGGTCGGCACGCGCTTGTGGGCGATCAGCTCGACCTCGACGAAACGCACGACCGCGGTCATCAACTCCGCCGCGTCGACCAGGCCGAGCATGCGCAGCGCGCCGGTGATCTCCTCGAGCAGGCGCGGGATCTGGGTCACCCGCGCGTGATCCCACGGCGACTCGATGAACGCGATGACGTCGTGCTTGGCCTGCTGGATGTTGACCGAGGCCTCGCGCATCAGAGCATCGAGGATCTTGCGCACTTCGCTTTGCGGCAGCTCGAGTTCCTTCTCGCCTGCGGTCGCCGCGGTGTCGCCTTCGCCGGTGGCACCGAGGCGATCGATATGATCGTCCAGCGAGGCTTCGACGTAGAGTAGCGCGCCGGCCACGTCGAGCAGCACGCCCTCGTCCACCGGGCGATGGCGCCCGGCCATTTCCTCGATGACGACGCGCTGTTCGCCGACCACGCGGCGCGGCACGCCGAGACCCAGCATGCCGAGCGTATCGCCGACGCGATCGAGAACCTCGACCTGGGCGGTCAACTCGGTCGCATCGGAATTGCGGCTGCGCAGGAAGATGTCGAGCGCTTCCTTGACGCGCAGCAGGTCGTCCTTGATCGCAGCCGACACGGTGCCGAGCAGGTTCTTGTTGCGCCCGGTCATCGAACCTTGCGCGTGCTGCAGCTCGCTCTGCGTGGGCAGCAGGGTGTCCAGGCGGTACGCGTTGCGGATCGCATCGCCGCGCGCACCGCGATCGGTCGAATGCGCGGCGTAGTACAGAAGATTCTTGGTCAGCTCGCGCGACGGCGCCGCCGCAAACGCGGCTTCGCCGGCGCTTGCGAAGCGATGGATCTCGCGATCGACGCGGCCGAACAGCAGTTTCACCGCAACGCTCGCCTCGAGACCGCCGCTGGCGACCGCCTCGATGACGCCGGCGGCGAGCCACCACAAGCGCCGCGCTTCGCTGGCGTGCGAGATCGCGCGCAGGCGATCGAGCACGTCGATCAGGCGCCGCAGATGTTCGCCGGCAGCCTCGTCGCGGAACCACTTCAGCAGCGCGGCCTGATAGGCGAGGCGCAGGCGCAGCGCCTGCGAACGCTGGTCGGCGGGATCCAGCGGATTCGGGCTGCCGTTGGCAGCCGCCGGCAACGGCAGATCGAGATCCGGCGAAAACAGCGCGGACTCGGTCAGCAGATTCTCGCCGCGACACGCACGCAGATCGTTGAGCAGCGGCAGCAGGACGATCGGGATGTCCTTGTGCCCGCTCTGCAGGCGCTCGAGGTAGTCGGGCAACTGCACCATGCCGCGCATCAGCACCGAGTAGGCGTCGTCGCGCTGGCGGACCGTGTTCGCCACCAGTGCCTCGGCGAGGCGCTCCATGTTTTCCACGACCATTGCCGCGCCGTACAGCTCGACCATGCGCAGCGTGCCCTGCACCTGGTGCAGGTGCGTGACGCAGGCCTGCATCGGCCCGAGCTGATCGGGTTCCTCGACGAACGCTTCCAGCGCCTCGCGCGCCTGCACGAGCGTCGCGTCGAGCGCCGGCTTGATCCAGTTGAGGGCGGTGAAATCGCCGTCGTCGTGCAGTTTCATGCGACTAACCTCGACTCCGACGTCCGGCACGATCCGCGCCGTGTGCGCGCAGCGCGACCGTCGCGGTTGGGTTCAGGGATTGCGTGCACCGCTTCATGCGTCGGTTCATCCAGGCAGCTTGAAGTCCGCGACCGAGCGGCGCAGATCCGAGGCAAGCTGGGCCAGGTTGCCGATCGATTCGGCGGTCTGGCTCGCGCCGACCGAAGTCTGCGAAGTGATTTCCTGAATCACGTTCATGGTCGCGGAAATATTCGTCGCCGCGGCCGACTGCTGGCGCGCCGAAGTCGAGATGCCCTGAATCAGGCCGGCGAGATTGTTCGACACCGTCTCGATCTCGCCGAGCGCATGGCCCGCATCCTCTGCGAGGCGCGCGCCGGACACCACTTCCGACGTCGTCTGCTCCATCGAGCTGACCGCCTCGTTGGTATCGGACTGAATCGTCTGCACCAGCGTTTCGATGCGCTTGGTCGCGCCGGAAGCGCGTTCCGCGAGACGCTGCACTTCGTCGGCGACGACCGCGAAGCCGCGGCCCGCTTCACCGGCGGATGCAGCCTGGATCGCCGCGTT
>JBIODY010000047.1:0-10481 GCA_044445505.1 Lysobacterales bacterium | reverse complement strand
TGGCTCAGGCGCACCGCCGCGAGTGCGGCGCCCGATGCTGCACGCGCCTGGCCGCGGGACTAGACTGCTACGGTCGCCGTGAGGTCGCCATGCCAACCCCAGCATCGCCCGCCGCCGTCACCGGTCGCCCCGCGAATGCGCCGCTAGATGCGCTGTTCGATGCGGTCTACGCGCGCTTGAAAGTACTCGCCAGTCGCGAGCTCGCTCGCGGCTCGCGAGGGACACTCGACACGACCTCCCTGGTTCACGAGTTGTATCTGCGCCTGGATCGAAACCGCGAACTCGCGTTCGAGCATCCTGGCCAGTTTTTCGCGTACGCCGCGCGCGCAATGCGCCATCTGCTGATCGACCGCGCGCGCAGCCACCTGCGCCAGAAGGCGGGCGGCGACTGGGTGCGCACGACCCTGACCGCGAGCGCGGAAGGTCAGCCTGCGATCGAGAGCGCCGAACAGGCGCTGGCTCTCGACGAAGCGCTGACCCGTCTGGAACAGACCGACGAGCGCGCTGCGCGCGTGGTCGAACTGCGCTACTTCGCCGGCCTGGCTCCGGACCAGATCGCCGAGGTGCTGGGCCTCGCCCGGCGCACCATCGATCGCGACTGGCGCTATGCGCGTGCGTTTCTGCACGCGGCACTGGAGTGATGTCCTGACTGCCGCGGTTTCGTCGTTTATCGCGATGCCACCTCGCACCTGACCTGAGCAGCACGCGACCGGGCAGCACCAGACCGGAGCCCCGATGCCCCAGCCGACACCGACCTTGCGCGACCTGTTCGAGACCGCGCTGGCCCTGGCGCCGACCGAACGCGCTGCTTACCTCGATGCGCATTGCCGCGATCCGGCACAGCGCGAGGCGGTCCTGCACCTGCTCGCCGCGGATACCGAAGAAGAGGCGACGCCCCTGCGGAATTGCCGGAGCCAGCGCATGGTTCGCGCATCGGACCGTTCACCCTGCTCGACCCGCCGACACGATCTTCCGTAACGGCTTCGAGGCGCATCCATGATTCATTCAACCCACAGGAGAGCAACATGCCCAAGTATGTGATCGAACGCGAAATCCCGGGCGCCGGCAAATTGTCGGCGCAGGAGCTGCACGCGATTTCGCAAAAATCGTGCAGCGTGCTCGGCAAGCTAGGGCCGCAGATCCAGTGGCTGCAAAGCTATGTCACCGCAGACAAGATCTACTGCGTCTATATCGCACCGAACGAGGAGTTGGTTCGCGAGCACGCGCGCCAGGGTGGATTTCCGGCCAACCGCGTGTCGGAAGTGACCACCATCATCGATCCGACGACCGCGGAGTGAAATCCTTCAGGCCGGCGCGGCCGCGCACATCCGGCGCACCGATCACGCAGCCGCGCGGGCGAGGATCGCCAGCGCGACCCATTCGCCGGTTTCGCAGCCACCCTCCATGAAACCCTGGTTGCCGAACGCGCAATGCTCGCCGGCGAAATGCAGGTTGCCGACGCGCTCGCCGATCGCGCCGCGGATCGTCGTCCACTGGCCCGGCGTGAAACACGCGTAGCTACCGAGCGTCCATGCATGCGTGGGCCAGTGGAAGCGCGCCTCGCGCGCGCCGGTGCGTGCGCCGGCAAGGCCGGGGAAGATCGCGTCGAGCTGTTGCGCGGCCATGTCGGCCTGGCGTTTCGGCGTGCCTTCGCCGATCGCGATACCGTGACGGCCACCGACGAAATTGGTCAGGATGCCGGACGCGCCGGCTTGCCTGCGACTGGTCTCCCAGGTGGTCTGCGGCGTGAGGTCGCTATAGGTACTGCCGCTGCTCGCGTGACGCGTACTCCAGACGCGCTCGTTGCAGCCGATCATCAGCTTCGCGTTGGTGCCGTAGCGCAGTTCCGCGATCGCGCGTCGTTTCGCCGGCGGCAGTTCGAGGTCGAGCTTGACGTTGCGCAAGGTCGTGAACGGCAGTGCGAGCACGACACGCCACGCACGCACGTCGAACGCGGCGGCGCCGCGCCGGAAACCGAGCACGTACTCGCCGCCCGCATGCTGGCGCAGCGATTCGAGCACCGCGCCGGTGGTGATCGCGTCGCCGAATCTCGCGCCGAGGCCGTGCGCGATCTGGTCGTTGCCGCCGCGCACGTGGAAGCGCTCGTCGCTGGCGCCGAAGATGCGGAACCGATCGGGCTCGGTGCCGATGAAATCGATGAAATTCAGCGCCGACTGCTGGTCGCATTCGAGGCCCATCTCGGTCGTGTAGGCGACTTCGATCAAGGTGCGCAGCCAGCCGGACGCACCGTTGCGGTCGAGCCATTGCGTCAGCGATTCGCGATCCAGCGTCTCGGCGCCACCCGGCGCGGCGTAGGTGATGTCCGCGTCGGGCAAAGTGTCCGCAGCGCGCTTGACCGCGAGCGCAAGCGGCGCGAATTCGCGCACGATCTCGCCCTCGCTGTAGCGCCGGCCGCCGCAGAACCAGACCTCGCCAGAGGCCGCAATCGGATCCGCGGACAGGTCATCGAGCTCGAGGCCGAGTTCGGCCGCGAGTGCCCGAATGCGCGCATGGCCGGTGTCGATGAGTTCACCGCCGAGTTCGCAGACCTGGCCATCGGCGAAATGATCGCGCAGGCTGAACATGCGGCCGCCGATGCGTTCCTGCGCCTCGTACACGCGCACGCCGACGCCGGTCTGGCGCAGCCGATGCGCGCAGGTCAGCCCGGCGATCCCGGCGCCGACGATCACGACATCGTCCGCGCGATCCGCACGTGGCGCCGTGCGCATGCACGCGCCGACCAGCAGGGCCGCGGACGCGGAAGCCGACTGTTGCAGGAAGCGCCGGCGCGCACGATCCACGCGCCACTCGCGCTCGCGCGCGATGGCCTCGTCGAGCGGTTCTCCCGAGGCCTGAGCGTGGGTTGCGATCGCCGCGGCGCGGCGCAACAGATCCACCAACGGTGTGCGAGCCATGCGTCCGCCCTCCCCGGCGGTCCGTCATCACGACGGCGCGAATCGTCGCGCAAGCCTAGCTCGAACCGTTCGCGGAAGCATGCTGCTGTCGCGGCCGCGGACCGGGCCTCGGCTACGAACCATCGCCGACAGGCCGGCCGGCGCGCCGTTTCCGACCACGCGCGGCCTGCTAGACTGCGCGGGGAGGCCGCCATGTCCGAGTCGCCATCCGGATCGGGGCCGGCCAAGTCGTCCGACGTCCTTTTCGGTGAAGTCTACGAGCGCCTGAAACAGATGGCGGGCAGGCGCTTGGCCGCCGGCGGCCGCAGTGTCACTCTCGACACGACCGTGCTCGTCCACGAGCTCTATCTGCGCGTCAATGCGCAGGGTGACCTGGCGTTCGCCCATCCGGGCCAGTTCTTCGCTTATGCAGCGCGCGCAATGCGCCATCTGTTGACCGACCGAGCGCGCTCCCGCGCGAGCATGCGCGCCGGCGGTGACTGGGTGCAGATCACGCTGACGGCCCACGACGAGTCCTTCGCGCTCGAGAGCGCGGAACAGGCCATCGCGCTCGACGCGGCGCTGTGCCGGCTCACCGAGATCGACGAGCGCGCCGCCCAGGTGGTCGAACTGCGCTATTTCGCCGGCCTTACTTCCGACCAGGTTGCCAATGCGCTCGACATCAGCAAGCGCACCGCCGATCGCGACTGGTCGTTTGCAACGGCGTTCCTGAAAGCCGATCTTGGCTGATGGCGCAATCCGCCGGCTAAATCCGTTAACTATTGGCAGCGACCCAGCACTCGAGCACGCCGATGTCATTGCAGGACCCTTCGCTGCGCGAGTTGTTCGAGGCCGTGATCGAGTTGCCGATCGCGGAGCGCGCCCATTTCCTCGATGCGCATTGCGCCGAGCCCGCACGTCGTGCATTCGTGGAGCGCATGCTGGAAGCCAGCGCACGGCCTGCCGATGCGTTGCCGAACGTGCCGGCGGCAACGCTGGCACAGGTACTCGGCGATCCCGAGCCTGCACAGGCGCTGCCCTCGGGTTCGAGGATCGGTCCGTTCGAGCTGGTCGAGGTGCTCGGTGAAGGCGGTTCCTCGACCGTGTTCCGCGCGGTGCGCACGGTCGATGGCGTGCGCCAGGAGGTGGCATTGAAACTGTTGCGGCGCGGCCTGTATTCGCCCGACGCGCAACGCCAGTTCCGCCGCGAGCGACAAGTCCTGTCACAACTCCAGCATCCGGCGATCGCGCGCCTGATCGAGGGCGGCGTCACCGACACCGGCGCGGCCTATATCGCACTGGATCTGGTCGATGGCGTACCGATCACCGATTACGCCCGCGAGCATCGGCTCGACGTACGCCGCCGCCTGCTCCTGTTCCTCGACGTCTGCGGCGCGGTCGATGCGGCGCACCGCGCGCTGATCGTGCATCGCGACCTCAAGCCTTCCAACGTGCTCGTCACCGGGGAAGGCGTCGTGAAGCTGCTCGACTTCGGCATCGCCAAGCTGCTCGATGCCGACGACGACACGCAAACGCACCTGCCCGCGTTCACGCCGGCGTACGCGTCGCCGGAGCAACGCGGCGGCGGCCTCATCACCACCGCGACCGATGTCTACGCGCTCGGCGTGTTGCTCGGCGAATTGATGACCGGAACGCGACTGAACGAAGGTTCGACGCGCACGCCGTCCAGCCAGGTCAGCGATCAGCACAAACCCGGCGTGCTGCCGGCGACCGCCAACGTGACGCGTCGGCAGTTGCGCGGCGATCTCGACAACATCGTGCTGAAGGCACTCGAAGCCGATCCGGCGAAGCGCTATGCCTCCGCAGGGACGTTCGCCGACGATATCGAGCGGCTGCTCGATGGCCGGCCTGTCGCTGCACATCCGCCTTCGGCCTGGTATCGCACACGCAAGTTCGCCAGCCGCCACAAGAGCTGGGTGGCGACAGCCGCAGCTTTCGTGCTCGCGGCCATCGCCACGGTCGGCATCACCCTGTCGCAATCGGCCAAGGTGAAGCAGCAGGCGGACCGCGCCAACGCCGAGCGCGATTTCCTGGTTTCCGTGTTCGAGGCAGCCGGCGCTGATTTACCGAAAGACAAACGTCCGAGTATCGAAGACATCGTCGATCAGGCGACGTCACGGCTGAGCGCGCAGAACGGACTGCCGGACGCGTTGCGCGCCGATCTGCTGCTGACGCTGGCCAAGGTTGCCCTCAGTGTCGGTGCATACGACCGCGCGCTCGCGCTGCTCGACCGTGCCGAACCGGCCATCGAGCGCGAAAATGGCGCGGACGACACGGACTGGTTGAGTGCGCGGGTCATTCGCGCATCCGCATTGGTCCCCAAGGCGCGCCGCGCCGAGGCCATCGCGCTACTCGACCCGTTGCGCACGCGTTTGCTCGCACGTCGTGACCGCATCGGCATCGAAGGAATGCTCACTCTGGGAAACGCCCTTCTGCACCAGGGCCGCATCGACGAAGGCCTGGGCCTCTTTCGCCAGGCGGTCGTGATCGCGCAGTCCGAATCGGCCGAGAGGCCCGATACATTCCTGGCGGCGTCGATCGATGAAATATCGGGACTGATGGATGCCGAGCGGTTTGAGGAAGGGCTCAAACGCGCAAATGCTGCGCTGGCGTTGTGGCACAGCCAAGGTGAACCTCAAAGCCAGCGCATCATCGACCTGTACGAGACAATCGCGGTCGCTGAGGAGGCGACTGGCGACATCCCGCGCGCGGAGCGCGACTACCAACAGGCGATTACGCTGGGCGACCGCTTTTTCGACAAACCCAATCCGGAAGGCGCCTGGAATATCGGCATGTACGGCTCGTTCCTTATCGCGCAGGGGCGTTTCGATGAAGCCGAACGGTATTCGCGAAGAGGCCTGGAAATGAGTCGCGTGGTATTCGGCAATGCGGACCCGCGCACGCTGAATGCCGTCTCCCGCATGTGCAAGCTCTCCGTGGCAAGGCGGGATTTTCAGGCCGCGATCGATTGGTGTGCGCAGGGTGTGGACGCCTGCCATGCGCACGCCGTCGACGACGTCGTCTGCCCGCGCCTGCTTGCGATACGTGGACGGTCGTATGCCCTGCAAGGCCGCTTCGCCGACGCGGATCGCGATCTTCGCGACGCACTCGAAGTGCAGCGCGCACATGCCGGTGAATCGACTCCATCCTATGCCTACATCTTGGACAACGTTGCGGCGGCGCAGATCGCGGAGCGCCGCTACGCACAGGCGCTCGCGACGACCGATCGCTCCCTCTCGATTTATCGCGCTGCCAAGGGCGGCATGCTCCAGACTCAACTGGCCGCACGGTTTGTTCGCGCCGAAGCGCTGTTCGAACTCGAGCGCAATGACGAGGCGCTTCCCGAAATTGTCGCTATCGAGCCCACCTACGCCAGGCTGTTTCCGCACGGTGCCTCGCGCTTCGAGATGCTGGCATTGAAGGCTCGCGCATTGGCACGCGCCCGGCAGACGGACGTGGCACGCGAGGCGGCGCAGCAGGCACTGGAATTTGCGCCACCACAGAGCAAGACCGATCCCGGCACGCTCGACGAACTGCGCCGGTTGGCGGACAAACGCGGTGCAAATTCATCGGCAGCGTCGGATCCGAACTGAACAGTTCGCCAGGCATGGCACAAACGCCTGCCGCCGCCCGTTCTTCCTCAATGTCCACATCGTGATTTTGAGGAGTGAGCCATGGCACGTACGCTCTATCTGTTGCTGGCGCTCGCCGCCGGAATCTGTCTGCCGCAATTCGCGCTCGCTTTCAACGTCTACACCGTGGGCGGCGATGGCGCATGCGGTTACGCGTTCATCCAGGATGCGATCGATGCAGCGGCCGCGAATCCTGGCGAGGACTACGTGTTCATCGCAACGAACCGCACCTACGACAGCCAACACCTGGTCGTCACCGACGATGACGTCGACATCGTCGGCGGCTTTCCCGACTGCACCCAACTTGGAGATCCGGGACTCGCGCAGACGACGATCAATGGCACCTCCGGCCACAGCGTGTTCGAGATCGAGGGCAACAGCCACGTTTATCTCTCCAATCTCGTCATCACCGGCGCGGTGATGGACGACAGCCACCACGGCGGCGGCATCTACTTCGGCGGCGCCGGCGGATTGGAGTTGCGATACTCGTGGGTGTTCAACAACCAGGCCGGCTACGGTGGCGGCATCGCGGTGAACCCGTCCGGACCGACGACGCTGACTCTGCTCGCCTCGACCGTGTCGGCGAATACCGCCCTCGTTACCGGCGGCGGCATCCAGATCGAGGGGCCGACGACGTTGAATGCGCTTCCGATAGACGCAGATACGAACTACATCGCGCAGAACGCCGCTCAGGGCGGCGACGGCGGCGGCATCAAAGTGATCGGCCCGGCGGTCGCAAACATCGCGTCCGGCGTCGTGGATCTCAACACCGCCGCGGCGGGCGGCGGCATTTCGGCCGTCGCGACGAGCCAGGGACCGGCGTACGTCAACTTGTATACGTCGAACCCGGGCATTCCGGTCACGCTCTACGGCAACACGGCGAGTCAGAACGGCGGCGGTGTCTTCCTCGTTTCGCGGGCCGCGAATCTCGCCAAACTGTGCGCGTTCGATTTCGCGATCGACGCGAACAACGCAATCTCAGGCGGCGCGATCATGGCCGCGGTCGACGACAACGGCAACGGCTCGATCGCATTCCTGAATTCGCCCGGCTGCGACCGGCCCGCGGACGCAGTCGCCTGCGCGCCGGGCGCGGCGTGCAACGAAGTCAATGACAACGTTTCCTCGACCAATGATCCGACTGGCACGATTCATATCGGCTCGGCCGGCGCGCTGTCGGCGAGTCGCTTCGCGATGCGTCGCAATACCGCCACTTCGCTGATCCGCTTCGATGCCGACGCGGCGCCCAGCAACGGCGGCGGCGACTACGTGCACCTGCACGATTGCCTGCTGGTCGACAACACCCTCTCCAGCTATCTGTTGGATGCCTTCGGCGGCGCCGCGCAGACGCAGGTCATCGTCGATACCTGCACGGTGACGAACAATTCGATGCCCGCCAATGACAATGCCTACGTGCTCGATGCCGACACCAATTTCGCCGAAGTCACCAACTCGATCATCTACCAGCCGCTGCAACGTTCGCTGATCTTCGGCGGACCTGCCGGCGATCTGACCGCGCGCTACATCCTGACCAACGACACGATCCCGTTCACCGGCTACCCCGGCATCGTCGATGGCATGCCGCTGTTCGTCGATGTGGCGAACGGCGACTATCACCAGGCGCGCAATTCCCCCGGTGTCGACTTCGCCCCGGCCAATGACGGCGTGGATCTCGACGGCAATCCGCGCACGCTGGACCTCATCGACGTGCCCGACCAGTGGGGACCGCTGGATGTCGGCGCCTACGAAATCCAGACCCAGGAGAAGTTCACCTGTTCCGTCGCCGACACGATCTTCTGCAACGGCTTTGACGGGTAATAGCCGCCGAGCGCGTACACCGGCGAAGGACTCTCAACAAACAGTCGGACTCGCGCTTGCGCACGCGTACGCCAGCGTGAGGGGTGTTCAGGGAATAAGTGCATGCAGCGCGCTTTCCGTTGCCATGCGATCGGCGCATGACGCGAAACAAGAAATGAGGAGTACATCTTGAACGTTCGCACGCACTCGATGGCAGCACTGGACCTGTCGCCGGCACGCCCAATATGTCTCGCTGCCGCGTTGTTTGCCACGGCCGTGGCGTGCCTTTTGGGCACCACCCAATCCGCCTCTGCGTTCGTGGTCTTCAAGGTCGGCGGAGGCGCGGATTGTCCCTACACCAACATCCAGGACGCCGTCGACGCGGCGGCGGCCAATCCCGGCACGGACTTCGTATGGATCGCCATGGACCAGGCCTACCCCGACCAGCACGTCGTCGTCTCCGACCAGGACGTGATCATCGAGGGCGGCTTCACCGATTGCAACGACAACGATCCGGGGTCCGATCAGACAACCATCAACGGCACGTCGGGCCACAGCGTCTTCGAGATCGAAGGCAACGCCAATGTGTATCTGGGCAATCTCGTCATCACCGGCGGCAGTCTCGACGCGAACAACAGCGGCGGCGGCATCTACTTCGGCGGCCAGGGCTCGCTCGCGCTGGCGAAAAGCACGGTCAGCCTCAACACCGCCGGCTACGGCGGCGGCATCGACGTCAGCCCCTCGGGCACGACGACGCTGACGCTGTACTCCGACACGCTGATCCTCAACAACACGGCATCGGTGTCTGGCGGCGGCATCCGCGTCGAGGGCGACACGCGCCTGTACGCGCTGCAGCCGCAGACGCTGATCGGGTTCAATCACGCGCCGAACGGCTATGGCGGTGGCATCGAGGTACTCGGTCCGGCGCGCGCGGACATCGGCTCAGCCGGCTACAACGGCCTCGGCGTGATCTACAACAACGACGCGGCGTACGGCGGCGGCATCGACATCCTGACGTTCAACGACCAGGCAAACGCGATCGTGCGGTTGTTCACGACCGATCCGAACAACCCGGTACAGATGTCGGGCAATTTTGCGTCGCACACCGGCGGCGCCGTCTATCTCAGACCGCTGGACGGTCTATTCGGCCAGGCTGCGTCGGTGCTCTGCGCCTATGACTTTCGCATCGAGGGCAACGCGGCACAGGAGGGCGCTGCGATCTACAGCGATGCTGACTACGCGGCGGACGTCGCAAAGGGCGGTTGGATCGCCCTGAACACGAATCCGCCTTTCCCCGGAGGCCAGAATTTCTGCGTGCAGACGGAAGCGCCGCCCGCGCTCGGCGCCCTGGCCTGCGCTGCGGGCGTGCCGTGCAACCAGATCGTCGGCAATCTGGCGCAGGACCAGAACGGCCAACCGACGGCGGGCTCCACGATCCTCCTTCAAAACGGCAGCGACTTGGAAGGCGACCGCTTCAGCGCGCGTGCCAATACCGGTGCACACGTTGTGCGTGAAATCGGCGATGTCAATTTGGGAGAGAGCGCCGCTGTGCTGAGCAATTGCCTGTTCACCGGAAACACGCTGACGCAGGAATTGATCGCACAGACAGACGGGGCCAGCGCCTATCTGGTGCTCGATTCCTGCACGATCGCCGGCAACCAGATTGGCGCGCCGTATGCGTTTCTTGCACCCGGCATCCTTCGGCTTTACAACAGCATCATCGACCAGCCCGGCCGCGCGACCGTCGATCCGGCGATCACTGACCCGACCTTCGCTGCTTATGTGCTGAGCAACGATCGCAGCACACTGCCGGACACGGCCTACATCGACGAGGGCGAACCGACCTTCGTCGACGCCGCGAACGGCGACTATCACCTCGTGCCGACCTCGCTGGGCGTCGATTTCGCGCCGATCGACGACACCTTCTTCGCGACGCTCCTCGATCTCGACCGCCAACGTCGCGTCGTCGATCTGCCGAACGTCGCGAACAATTTCGGCCCGATGGATTTAGGCGCTTACGAAGTCCCGCTCAGCAGCGTGCTGCCCTGCGCCAACGCCGACACGATCTTCTGCAACGGCTTCGACGGCCAATAGTTGCGCAGGCCGCGGCATCGGCGACAAGTTCCATCCCCAAGCCGAT
>JBIODY010000046.1:0-10609 GCA_044445505.1 Lysobacterales bacterium | reverse complement strand
GACTCCGAGGCCGGCCATCGAAAAGGCCGCCCCGGCAGCGCCGGCGAGCGCGCGGGCCGACAGCGCCGAGGCGGCACACGTCGACCCGAACATGTTCCGCATGTATGACATCCGCGGCGTGGTCGGACAGAGCCTGACCCTTGGCGTCGCGCGCCTGATCGGACGCGCCGTCGGCAGCGAAGCGCGCGAACGCGGCCTGCACGAAATCGTGGTCGGCCGCGACGGCCGCCTGTCGGGTCCCGAACTGGTCGGCGCGCTGATCCAGGGTCTGCGCTCGACCGGGATGGATGTGATCGACATCGGCGCGGCACCCACGCCGACAACGTATTTCGCCTGCTACCACCTCAATACCGGCTCCGGCATCTCGGTGACCGGCAGTCACAACCCGCCGGACTACAACGGCTTCAAGATCGTGCTCGGCGGCGAGACCTTGTCCGAGGGCGCGATCCAGGATCTGTACCGGCGCATCGTCGAAGGCCGGATGAGCGATGGCATGGGCGGTCTGCAGACGATCGACGTCAACCCCGATTACATCCGCCGCATCACCGACGACATCCAGGTCGAGCGCAAGCTGAAAATCGTCGTCGACTGCGGCAACGGCATCGCCGGCGCGATCGCGCCGGCAGTGCTCGAAGGCATCGGCTGCGAAGTGGTACCGCTGTATTGCGAAGTCGACGGCACGTTCCCGAACCATCATCCCGACCCTTCGGACCTGCACAACCTCAAGGATCTGATCTTGTCGGTGAAGCAGGTCGGTGCCGACCTCGGCCTCGCGTTCGACGGCGACGGCGACCGCCTCGGTGTGGTCACGGCAGACGGCGAGGTGATCTTCCCGGACCGCCTGCTGATGCTGTTCGCGATCGACATCCTGTCGCGCAATCCCGGCGCGACGATCATCTATGACGTCAAATGCACCGGCCACCTGCAGCCGTTGATCCTGCAGCACGGCGGCAGCCCGTTGATGTGGCGCACCGGCCATTCGCTGATCAAGGCGAAAATGAAGGAAACCGATGCGGCGATGGCCGGCGAGATGAGCGGCCACTTCTTCTTCGGCGAACGCTGGTACGGTTTCGACGACGGCATCTACGCGGCCGCGCGATTGCTGGAGATCCTCGCGGCCGACGTCGAGGAGCGCACGCCGCAGCAGATCTTCGACACCTTGCCGAAGGGCGTGTCGACGCCGGAACTCAAGATCCCGATGCGCGAGGGCGAGCATTACCGCTTCATCGAGGCGTTCAGGGAAAGAGCGACGTTCGAGGGCGCGCGCCTGACCACGATCGATGGCCTGCGCGCCGACTGGCCGGACGGCTGGGGCCTGGTGCGCGCATCGAACACGACACCGGTGCTGGTGCTGCGTTTCGACGCGGACACGCCGCAGGCGCTCCGGCGCGTGCAGGAGGCATTCCGCACCCAACTGCTCAAGCTGGATTCGTCGCTGCCACTGCCGTTCTAGCCAGGAAAGTCCGGGCAAAGCCCATCCCGACTTGCCTGGACTCGCTCGCGTCCGGCGCATGTCCGGACGCGGCTCCGCGAATCGCGCACTGCGTGCTCGATTCGCGAGCGCACCGTCCGTGGCGCGCGTCGTTGTTCCCTCGCGCAAGCAGCACGCTATACCGTGCAAGAGCGGCGAGTCGCGATGCTCGGTACGGTCAACCTTGTTCGCTACTGTCCCGGCTCGCGCTCGGCCAGCTTCGCCTTGAGTTTGCGGTAGCGCGCGGTCTCCTGCTCGAACTGCGCGCCGGCATTGTCGTGCTCGGCCTGGCGTCGGTCGACCACGGCCCGCTGCTCGTCGACCTGCTTGCGCAGGCTGGCAAGTTGCCGGGCCTGCGCCTCGGGCAGCACTTTTCCGTTGCGCTCGGCTTCGGCTGCGCGCCCGAGCAGGTCGGCCAATACCTGTTCCTGGCTGCGCAGGCTGATCTGCGCCGCGACAACCTGCTGGCCCAGCATCTCGAGCTTCTGCGCCTGTGCCCGCTTGAGGTCGCTCTCTTCCGGATAACCGGAGATCAGGCGTTCGTCTTCACGTGCTTGCGCGGCGGTGACGTCGCGCTCACTCTGCGCCCGCGCGGCGGCGGTCTTGGCCGCCGCGAGTTCGGCACTCGTCTTGGCACGTTCGACGTGCTTGACCACGATGCCCTGCGGACTGACCACCTCGTAACCGTATTTAGCCGCTTCCGGCGGCAGCGTGTCGCTGTAATGCAGATTGCCGGCGGGGTCATGCCATTTGAAACGATTGTGATCGAGGCCGGCGGACGCCGCGAAAACGCCGGCACTCGCTCCCACGCACAGGGCGATGACAATCGGTCGGGCAAGGCGCGGCAAACGACACATGGCAGGTTCCTCCGCGCCGGAGTATAGGCGAGGCCCGCGAGCTCGCGTCGAGAGCCGTGTCATACCCCGTAACGCTGCCGGTACGCGGCGAGGCGTTGCCGATGCTCGGCCAGTTCGGGCTTGTCGGCCGCATAGGCCAGCAGATCCGCAAGGCGGGCTATCGCCAAGGTCGGGATGGCGTGCTCGGCGGCCAATTCCTGGGTCGCCGACAACGTGCCGCGGCCGCGTTCCTCGCGATCCAGTGCGATCAGCACGCCGGCGGGGGTCGCGCCGGCGTTGCGGATCAACGCCAGCGACTCACGGATCGCGGTGCCTGCGGTTATCACGTCGTCGACGATCAGCACGCGACCCCGCAGCGGCGCACCGACCAGCAGGCCACCCTCGCCGTGGTCCTTCGCTTCCTTGCGGTTGTACGCGAACGGAACGTCGCGGCCATGCCGCTCGGCCAACGCACTCGCGGTGAGCGCGGCGAGCACGATGCCCTTGTAGGCCGGCCCGAACAGCATGTCGAAGCCGAGGCCGGAACCGGCGGCGACGTCTGCGTACGCCGCCCCGAGCGTCGCCAGTGCGGCGCCGGAGTCGAACCGGCCGGCGTTGAAGAAGTACGGACTGATGCGCCCGGATTTCAGCGTGAATTCGCCGAAGCGCAGCACGTTGCGGGCGAGCGCGAGGTCGAGGAAGCTGCGTTGGCTTGGGAGCATGCAGGCGAGGGTGCATCGCATGGCGCGCGGTTTCAAGTAACCTTCAATCGTCCGAGTGGCGCAACGGCGGCTGCTTGCTCCCTCGTCTCCAATCCACGACCCTCAGCCCTGCTCCCCATGCGCATCATCAGCTTCAACGCCAACGGCATCCGCTCCGCCGCGAACAAGGGCTATTTGGACTGGTTGCGCGGGCAGAACGCCGACGTGGTCTGCCTGCAGGAAACCAAGGCACAGGAGGATCAGCTCGGCGATCCGATGTTCCGTCCGGATGGCCATCACTGCCACTACCGCGACGCGACGACGAAAAAGGGCTACAGCGGTGTCGCGATCTACTCGAAACGCGAACCCGACGAGGTGCGCACCGCGCTCGGCTGGGCGCCGTTCGACGACGAAGGGCGCTATATCGAGGCGCGCTACGGCAACCTCAGCGTGGTTTCGCTGTACATGCCCTCGGGCTCGTCCGGCGAGGAACGCCAGGGCTTCAAGTTCAAGGTCATGGAGTGGTTGCGGCCGGTGCTCAATGGCTGGCTCGGCAGCGGGCGCGACTACGTGCTGTGCGGCGACTGGAATATCGTGCGCAGCCGGCTGGACATCAGGAACTGGACCTCGAACCAGAAAAATTCCGGCTGCCTGCCGGCCGAGCGCGACTGGCTCAACGCGGCCTGCGCCGACGAGAACGGCTGGATCGACAGCTATCGCGCGCTCAACCCCGAAGGCGAGGACTACACCTGGTGGAGCAATCGCGGCGCGGCGCGCGCGAACAACGTCGGCTGGCGCATCGACTATCAGTTCGTGACCCCGTCGCTGCGCGCGCGCTTGCAGCGCTGTGCGATCCATCCGGCGCCACGATTCTCCGACCACGCGCCTTATGTCGTGGATTACCGTGCCTGAGGCGCGCGCCGCGACAGCCGATCCGATGCCGGCCAAGCCGTCGATCTGGGCGGCGTTCACCCAGCCGGCTGCGCGCACGATGTTCCTGTTCGGCTTCTCGTCGGGACTGCCGTTCCTGCTCGTCGCCGGCACCCTGGCCTACTGGCTCAAGGAACGTGGCGTCGTCCTGAAAGACATCACGATGATCGCCAGCGCCGGCATGACCTATGCGCTCAAGTTCCTGTGGGCGCCGCTGCTCGATCACTGGCGCGTGCCGGGTTTCGCGCGGCTTGGCCGGCGCCGCGGCTGGCTGCTGTTCGCGCAACTCGGCGTCGTCGCCGGCCTGCTGGCGATGGCGGCGCTGACTCCGGCGCATCTTTATCCGTTCATCGGCGCCACGCTCGGCGTGGCGTTCTTCGGCGCGACCCAGGACATCGCGGTGGATGCCTACCGCATCGAGATCGCGCCCATCGAAGCGCAGGGCGCGCTGGTCGCGACCTATTCGCTGGGCTACCGCATCGCGCTGGTCCTTGCCGGTGCCCTCGCGTTGATCCTCGCCGACCATATTTCCTGGAGCTGGGTCTATGTGGCGATGGCGGTCGCGATGGCGATTCCGATCGCCGCGAATCTCGCCGCCCGCGAACCCGACGTCCACCGTGTGTTGCCGGGCCGCTGGAGCGATGCGATGCGCTACGCGATCGTCGACCCGTTTGCGGATTTCTTCCGTCGTTACGGCTGGCATCTCGCGATCGTGACCCTGCTGTTCATCCTGCTGTTCAAGATTCCCGAACAGGCGACGATCGGCGGCATCATGAGTCCGTTCTACCGCGACATGGGCTTTTCCAAGACCGAGATCGGCACGATCACGAAGTTCTACGGGATCTGGATCGGCATCGCCGGCGTGTTTCTCGGCGGCGCCGCGGTCGCGCGCTGGGGCGCGTGGCGCCCGCTGTGCGCGACGATCGTCCTCTGCGGCTGCAGCAACCTGCTCTATCTATGGTTGATCGCGCATCCGGGCAACCTGGTCGTGCTGACCCTGGTGATCTCCGGCGAAAACCTGACGCTCGGCATGCTCGGGCCGCCGACCGTCGCGTTCCTGTCCTCGCTGGTCAACCGCCAGCACACCGCGACCCAGTACGCCTTGCTGAGCTCGATGGTCAACCTGCCCGGCAAGCTGCTCGGCTTCTTCGCCGGCGGCATCGCGACCGCAACCGGCTACGGCATGTACTTCATCGTCACCGTGCTGGCGGTGGTGCCGGCAACCGCGTTGTTCGTGTACCTGTGGCGATATTTTCGCGATGACGCCCAGAGGGAAAGGCTTCATTGAAGAATGCGGCCAAGGATGGTCGCTATTTGATCTTCGCAATCAGGGACGATTGCGCGAGTACACACCGCCGAGCACGCGCGGGCCGCGCGCGCCGGTCACCGAGGGCAGGTTGCCCGGTTCGCCGGCGAGGCGCGCGCGTGCGAGCCAGGCGAAGCCGGCCGCCTCGACGAAGTCGGGATCGAAGCCGAGTGCCGCCGTGGTCTCGACGCGCAACTGCGGCAGTTCTTCGCGCAACGCATCCATCAGCGCCGCGTTGTGCACGCCGCCGCCGCAGGCGTAGACCTCGAGCGCACCGCGGCCGTACCGGCGTACCGCATCGGCGATCGTGCGCGCACTCAGGCGCAGCAGGGTCGCCTGCACGTCGGCAGGGGCAGCGGCCGTAAGCAGGCGCGCGTCGAGCCAGTCGAGGTTGAACACCTCGCGGCCGGTGCTTTTCGGCGGGATGGCTGCGAAATACGGGTCGCCGAGCCAATGCGCGAGCAGATCGGCGTCGACGCGGCCGCTGCGCGCCCACGTGCCGCCGTCGTCGCGCGCAGCGCCGAGGTGTCGCGCGGCCCAGGCGTCGAGCAGGCAATTCGCCGGTCCGGTGTCGAAGCCGAGCACATCATGGTCGTGGGCGAGCACGCTCAGGTTCGCGATGCCGCCGAGGTTGAGGATCGCGCGCGGCACCGCAGGGTCGGCGAATACGGCCGCATGCAGTGCCGGCAGCAGCGGCGCGCCCTGCCCGCCGGCGGCGATGTCGGCGCGGCGGAAATCGGCGACGGTGAGGATGCCGGTGCGTTCGGCGATCACGCTGGGGTCGCCGATCTGCAACGTGAACGGGTGTTCGCCGCCGGGCCGATGGCAAACGGTCTGGCCGTGCGAACCGATCGCGGTGACCATGGCGGGATCGACGCCGGCCACGTGCAACAACGCCAGCGCTGCGCTGGCGAAATGTTCACCGATCTCGACATCGAGGCGGCCGTAATCGTCGAGCGCGATCGCCGCACGGCTGGTCGCCAGTGCGATCACGCGTTCACGTGACGCCGCCGGATACGCGATCGTGCGGGTAGCGACGACTTCGGGGCGTGCCGCGAAACGCACCAGGGCCGCGTCGATGCCATCCGCGCTGGTGCCGGAGATCAGGCCGAGAAACAGCCCGCTATCGGGTGCGGCTGACTCAGGGCGCATGCGCGAAGGTCGGTCGGACGCAGGAGTCAGTTGCCGGCCCGGGCCAGTTGCACGCCGTCGACGATCTTGAGTTTGGCCAGCATCGGCGCGGACTTCTGCTTGAACTGCGCGAGCTGGCTCGGCGGCAGCGGCTCCGGCGGCGGCAGCGTGACCGTCAGCGGATCGCGGTGCTCGCCGTCGATGCGGAATTCATAGTGCAGGTGCGGGCCGGTCGCGAGGCCGGTCATGCCGACGTAGCCGATGATCTCGCCCTGCTTCACGTGTTCGCCGAGCCTCTCGCTGGCGAAGCGCGACATATGGCCGTAGGCGGTGCTGATGTGCGCGTTGTGCTGCAAGATCACGAAATTGCCGTAGCCGGATTTCCAGCCGCGGAACGTGATCCTGCCGTCACCGGCCGCGCGGATCGGCGTGCCGGTCGGCGCGGCGTAATCGACACCCTTGTGCGCGCGCATGTAGCCGAGGATCGGATGCATGCGCCCGGTCGAGAACGTCGAGGAGATGCGCGTGAATGCGACCGGCGTGCGCAGGAACGATTTGCGCAGTGGGCGACCGGCTTCGGTGTAGAACATGGTCTCGCCATTCGCATTCGTGTAGCGGATGGCGGTGTAGCGCTTGCCCTGGTTGATGAAGGTCGCCGCGATGATGTCGCCGTCGCGCAGATGCTCGCCTTCGCGGTAGACATCGTCGTAGACCACGCTGAAGCTGTCGCCTTCGCGCAGGTCCTGCGCGAAGTCGATGTCGTAACCGAATGCGTTCGCGAGTTTCATGACCATCGCATCGCTGAGGCCGGCCTGCTCACCGGCGTAGAACAGCGAGCGTGTGACCACGCCATGTGCGACGTGGGTGCGCCGCTCGACGCTGCGTTCCTGCGCCGACTGGGTCACGCCGTCCGGCGTGAAATGCAGGACCACGCGGGTCGCGTCGCCGCGCTCGAAGCGCATCGCGGTCAATCCGCCGTTCCGGTCGAGCGCGAACGCGAATTCCTGGCCTGGACGGATGTGGCGCAGTGCCGAAGCGTCGTCCTGCGAATCGAGAGCGCGCTGCAGATCGTTCGGGCCGAGGCCTTGCTCGTGGAAGATATCGGATAGCGACTGGCCGGGACGCACGCTGACCAGATGCCAGTCCGGCACGCCCTCGAGACCGTAGGCGCCGATGGTCGGATCCGCCTCGCTGCCCGGTGGCAGTTGCGGCAGGTCGAGCGCCATCGTCGTATAAGCTGTCGGCGACGGCTCGTGTCGCGTCGCGTTGGCCCAGGTCGGGATCACGATGCCGACCAGCGCGGTCAGCAGCAGCGCGACGCCGCCGAGAATCCAGTGTTCGGCACGCCAGCTGATCGGCGAGGCGGAGACGTTCTGCATGAACGTCCAGCCCGAGACGCGGGAATAGAAGTGGAAATGCCGACGTTGGGTGTGGCGACGGATCGCGAGGCGACGGGTCTTGTGGTGAACAGTCTTGAGGTCGTGCTGGAGGTCGGTCACGGGTCGCAGTCCGGGCAATCGCGCGGTACCATAAAGGCGTTGCGTGCTCGCCGTCAATGCCAATGGCGTCAAGGGTTTGCGAGCGATTGTTGACTAACGAATTATTAACCGGCGCGCCCGTTTCTCGACGCTGGAAGTTGCGGTTTGTGTCGAATGCGTCGCAGCAGTCTGTTGCGACTGCGGGCTATCGCAAGGAGTGGTATGACCGACGTGCACAACGCGCTCGACCTGATCGGTCGCGGCGCCGATGAAATCATCAAACGCGAGGAACTCGAGGCGCGCCTGAAACTCGGCCGGCCGCTACGCATCAAGGCCGGTTTCGATCCGACCGCGCCGGATCTGCACCTGGGCCACACGGTGCTGCTCAACAAGATGCGCCAGTTCCAGGATCTGGGTCACCAGGTGATCTTCCTGATCGGCGACTTCACCGGGATGATCGGCGATCCGACCGGCAAGAACGTGACCCGCAAACCGCTGAGCCGAGAAGACATCGAGGCGAATGCGCAGACCTACGCGAAGCAGGTGTTCAAGGTACTCGACAAGCAACGCACCGAGGTGCGCTGCAATTCCGAGTGGTTCGGCAGGATGACGGCGGCCGACATGATCCGGCTCGCCGCCAAACACACGGTCGCGCGCATGCTCGAGCGCGACGATTTCTCCAGGCGCCATGCCGGGCAGCAGCCGATCGCGATCCACGAGTTCCTGTACCCGCTGGTGCAAGGCTACGACTCGGTTGCGTTGAAAGCCGATGTCGAACTCGGCGGCACCGACCAGAAATTCAACCTGCTGATGGGACGCGCGTTGCAGGAAGATGCCGGCCAGCCCGCGCAGATCGTGTTGACGATGCCGCTGCTCGAAGGCCTCGATGGCGTCGCCAAGATGTCGAAATCGCTCGGCAACTACATCGGCATCGACGAACCGGCGATCGACATCGTGAACAAGACCATGAAGATCGGCGATGAGCTGATGTGGCGCTGGTACGAATTGCTGAGCCTGGATCGTTCATCGGCCGACATCGCCAGGATGCGCCGCGAGGTGGCCGGCGGCCAGCTGCATCCGCGCGATGCGAAGAGCGCGCTGGCGCGCGAGCTGGCGGCGCGCTTCCACGGCGGCGCGGAGGCGGAGCAGGCGATCGCGCAATGGACCGCGCTGGTGCGCGAGCAGCGCGTCGACGTCGACCTGCCGCTGCTCGACATCCCGGTGCCGGTCGAGGGCATCCGTGTCGCGCCGCTGTTCGTCGCAGCGAAGCTCGCAGCGAGCAATTCGGAGGTCGCGCGCAAGATGGGCGAACGCGCGCTGCGCGTCGATGGCACGGTGATCGAGGACCGCGAGATGACGCTGCGCACCGGCGGCGAGCATCTGCTGCAGATCGGCAAACGGGCGTTTGCGCGAGTGCGCCTCGTCGCGCCATGAGGCCGAGCGCTTCTCCGCCACGCGAAACGCTGAATTGGTCGCCTGCCAGGGCTTGACGAGCCGCAGATTGGCTGTACGATCCGCGGCCCTTCGCTGCGCCGCCCGAACCGGGCGTGCGATGAGCGACTTCTTCCGGGCTGCGCGCGGTGCACGGCATGAACCGTCGCGCGGAGGTTGACGAGCGGCGAATTGCAGGTAAGATGCGCGCCCCTTCGGCGGCTGGCTCGAGAGAGCGAAAACCGCAAAGGCTGGATCATCGAACACCGGTCGGCGCGAGGCGGAAATTTTCGCTTCGGGGTGTTGACGGATACGAATTTCGATGTAAGATGTGCGGCTCCCTTGAACGAAATGTCTTGGGACGTGGGACGAAAAACATCCCGCAAGCCTTTGATCTTTGACAGTGTGCGCAGGTAACTTGTGTGGGCGCCTTGTGGTGGATGAAAGTCCATCGATACAAAGTGCGTCCAAGCAAACGTCAAGACAGTAATGTTTGAAGCGCTGGCTTGGTTCACACTCTAAAGGTTTGACCGAAGGGCCTCGGCCCGGAAGTCTGCAATTTCAACTGAAGAGTTTGATCCTGGCTCAGAGTGAACGCTGGCGGCAGGCCTAACACATGCAAGTCGAGCGGCAGCACGGGGGCAACCCTGGTGGCGAGCGGCGGACGGGTGAGGAATACATCGGAATCTGCCTTGTTGTGGGGGATAACGTAGGGAAACTTACGCTAATACCGCATAAGACCGTAAGGTGAAAGTGGGGGACCGCAAGGCCTCACGCGACAAGATGAGCCGATGTCGGATTAGCTAGTTGGCGGGGTAATGGCCCACCAAGGCGACGATCCGTAGCTGGTCTGAGAGGATGATCAGCCACACTGGAACTGAGACACGGTCCAGACTCCTACGGGAGGCAGCAGTGGGGAATATTGGACAATGGGCGCAAGCCTGATCCAGCCATGCCGCGTGGGTGAAGAAGGCCTTCGGGTTGTAAAGCCCTTTTGTTGGGGAAGAAATCGTACGGTCGAATATTCCGTGCGGATGACGGTACCCAAAGAATAAGCACCGGCTAACTTCGTGCCAGCAGCCGCGGTAATACGAAGGGTGCAAGCGTTACTCGGAATTACTGGGCGTAAAGCGTGCGTAGGCGGTTTGTTAAGTCTGTCGTGAAAGCCCTGGGCTCAACCTGGGAATTGCGATGGATACTGGCAAGCTAGAGTACGGTAGAGGATGGTGGAATTCCCGGTGTAGCGGTGAAATGCGTAGAGATCGGGAGGAACATCAGTGGCGAAGGCGGCCATCTGGGACAACACTGACGCTGAAGCACGAAAG
>JBIODY010000045.1:0-10901 GCA_044445505.1 Lysobacterales bacterium | reverse complement strand
TCGCCGCGCGCGCATCGATGCCGGCCAGGTGCGGCGATTCGCCGGCGCCCGGCAGGTCGAAACGGAACGTGCGCATGCCGCGCGCTTCGAGGCGTTGCGCGATTTCGACGTGCACGCGGAACGGACCTGCGCGCGGCACCAAGCCCGCATTCGGCAATACCAGCACCGGGCCAGCCGCTGCCGGCTCGCCATTGAGCACGCCGACGAGGCGGTTGTCCGGGCCGAAACGCTCGATGCTCTGCATGGTTTAGCCGTTCAGAAGAATGCTCAAAAAGTCCGTCGTGGCCTTTTCAGGCTCGCCGCATCCGGTACACGCCCGTACGCGGCTCCGACGAATCAAACATGTGCGTGTTTGATTCGCTCACGATTCATCCTTGAATCGCGTTGTCCGAATGTTTTCAACACCGCGCCAACGCGCGGCCGAGTTCGTCGATCACGCCGAAAAGCTTGCGCGACAGGAACATCGCGTTCTCGATGCCGACCCCGTCGTCGAACCGCGGCGCATCCGGCGGCAGCTCGAAACTGCGCTGCGGCGCTGCGACCATCATCTCGCTGTGCAAGGCATCGGTGCGCGCGACTATCCATACCGGCGCCCGCCCCGGCGCAGCGCCGCCGAGGCGCGCCGTCGCGACATCGGAGCGCCAGCGAGGCGACGTCGGGAATCCCATCAGGTTCGTGTCGTGCAGGTCGTCCGCCACGACGCCATACCGTTCCAGGCGCTCGCTGCGGTCGGCTGCCTCGAGTTGCGCCAGCCACGCGGCGCCGTCGACGACCGGTTCCCACAACGCGAGTGCCGCGATTTCTCGGCCTGTTCCGACCCACGTCGAAGCCGGCAGCGCGGCACCGCGGAAGGCCAGCACGGCGGCCCGGGCGACGCCGGTTTCGGCGCGCAGGGCCTGCACGGCCGCATCGAGATCGGCGTGCATCGCGGCGAAATCGTGCTGCTCTCCGGCGCCGGCCGAATCGCCGGTGCCGAACCAGTCGAAGCGCAGGCAAGGCAACCCGGCTTCCGCGAAGCGGCTCGCAATCTCGACCAGCACCCGCCGGCTGCGCGGCTGCTCGTGCAACAGCGGCGGCGCCATGACCACGCCCACGCGCGCATCCGGCGCCGGGTGCGCGGCCGCGTACAGCGGACGCGACGCAGCGCCGATCCAGCGCGGCTGCCAGGCGCCGACGCTCATCGGCCGCGGCCCGCGCCGATCGCGCTGCGCAAGCGGGAAAACCAGCCGCCGGTCGATGCCGATGCACCGCTCGCGATCGTCTGCGCGAGCGTCTCCAGGGTGCCGGTCGCGATCGCGAGCACGCTCAGGCGCACTCCGGTATCGCGCTCGACGCGCGCCATCATGTCGACCGCGAGCAGCGAGTCGCCGCCGAGTTCGAAGAAGTTGTCGGCGGCACGCACGTCGTCGACACCGATCATCTCGCGCCAGACAGCGGCCAGATACTCGTCGCGCGCGCCGCCTTCGGCCGCACCTGCGGCCGGTGCTGCGCCGTGCATGATCGGGAGCGGCAGCGCGTTGCGGTCGATCTTGCCGTTGGGTGTGTTCGGCATGGTGGCCAGTACCTCGATATGTTGCGGCCGCATGTACGGCGGAAGGACTTCGCGCAGCCGCTGGCGCAGACGCGCGCCGGGATCGTTGCCTGCATCGCGCGCGGTAACGTACAACACCAGGCGCGCATCGTGCTCCCCGAAGCTGCGCACCGCGGCGACCGCCTCGCGCACCGTCGGGTCGGCGCGCGCTGCTGTTTCGACATCGCCAAGCTCGATGCGAAAGCCGCGCAGCTTGACCTGCGCGTCGGCGCGTCCGTGGAAATGCAGCACGCCGCCCTGCAGACTGCCGATGTCCCCACTGCGGTACATGCGGCTGCCGTCATCCGCGAACGGATCGGGCTTGAAACGTTCGGCGGTCAGATCCGCGCGGCCGAGATACCCGTCGGCGACACCCGCTCCGCCGATCCAGATCTCGCCCTGCGCACCGGGTGCGACCGGCTGATCGTCCGCATCGAGTATATGGATGCGCGTGTTCGCGATCGGCCATCCGAGTGGTATCGCGCCCTGCGCGCTCGCGACCCGATACAGTGTCGACCAGATCGTGGTTTCGGTCGGCCCATAAAGGTTCCACAGCTCGGCGCAGCGCGTGCCGGCAGCGTCGGCCAGGTCGCGCGGCAGCGCCTCGCCGCCGACCAGCAGCTTCAGCCCCTGCACCACGTCGATGCCGGCGCCATCGATCAGCAGACGCAGCAAGGTCGGTGTCGTCTGCAACATGCTCGCGCGGCCGGCACGCAGCACGCGGGCGAGCTCATGCGGATCATGGACTTCGGCATCGCTCGCGAGCAGCACGCGCGCGCCGACGACCAGCGGCAGGTACAGCTCCAGGCCGGCGATGTCGAACGACAGGGTGGTCACCGCGCACAGCACGTCGTCCGCGCCGAGGCCGGGCTCGACGCGCATCGAACCGAGGAAGTTCGCGAGATTCCGATGCAGCACGCGCACGCCCTTCGGCGTGCCGGTCGAGCCCGAGGTGAACAGCACGTACGCGAGATCGTCGGCGCGTATCGGCGGCAGCTCGGCGCTGCCGGCCGGCAGCGCGCCGGTCGCCAGCGGAACCAGCGCACCGCTGCGTTCGCGCACCACGGCCGGCAGATCCTCGCCGTCGAAAACGATGGTGTGGCTCAGGCGCGCCTGTTCGATCATCGTCGCCAGCCGCGCGTCGGGGAAACTCGCATCGAGCGGGACATAGGCCGCGCCGGCGCGCAGCACGCCGAGCAGGCCGACCAGCATCTCGGGACGCCGCGGCAGGCAGATCCCGACCAGCTCGCCGCGCGCAACACCGCGCTCGACCAGCGATGAGGCCAGCGCGCCGCTGCGCTGCCACAGTTGCGCATAGCTCAGCGTGTGCCCTTCGCATTCGACCGCGATGCGCTCCGGCGCGTGGCGCACCTGGGTCGCAATCAGATCGAGCAGGGTCGCACTGCCGGCACTCGATATCGTGCCTGCGACCGGCCCGGCAGCCGACGTCGGCGGCAGCGCCTGCGCGGTCAATCCGCCGCCGGGATTCGCGATTTCGCCAAGCACGCGCTCGAACCGGACGATCCAGCCGCGGATCGTCGCGGCGTCGTACAGCGCGGTCCGATAGTGGAGGTCCAGAGTCAGTGCACGACCGCTGTCGTTGAGATTGAAGAACAGGTCCCACAACAGCGCGGCGTGACGGCAATCGTGCCAATGCGTGATCAGCCCGGCGAAGGCCGGATCGCGCATCCGCGGATTGAGGTTGAAGATCACCTCGCCGAGCGCGCTGCGCGCGCCGCGACGTCGCGGCGGCAGCGCCCGCAGGATGTTGAGCAGGGTCAGGTCCTGGTTTTCCGCGGCGTCGAGCAGCGCGGTGTGCACGCGAGCGACGAGTTCGCGGAAATCGCGCTGCGGATCGACGCGCACGCGTAGCGGCAGCGTGTTGACCCCGTCGCCGATCAACGCGCCGCTGCCGGCAAGCGCCTGGCCCGCGAATGGAATCCCGATCGCGAAATCGTTCTGGCCGGACAGGCGCGCGAGGAACACGCCGAAGCCCGCGAGCAACAGGCTGTACAGGGTGACGCCGCGGCGGCGCGCGACATGACGCAATGCCGCGACCAGCGGGTCGGGGAACGCATGGCGTTCGCTGCTCGCGGCAAAGTCTGCCAGGTCCGCGCGCGGCCGGTCGGATGGCAGGTCGAGCGGTGGCGGCGGATCGGCATACAGCGCGCGCCAGTAATCGAGCTGCGCCGCGTTGCCGGCGCGGCGCGCGCGTTCGGCGCGCACGTACGCGCGAAAACTCTCGGCCGGCGGCAGCTCCGGCTCGCGACCGGCGACGATCGCGTTGTACGCGCGCTCCAGCTCGCCGACGAACACCGCGAGCGACCAGCCGTCCATGACCAGGTGATGCATGATCACGTGCAGCGCATGTCTGTTTTCATCGAGACGGATCAGCGCGAACCGGATCAGCGGTGCCCGCGCGAGATCGAACGGCGTGTGCATTTCGCGCTCGCAGAACGCATCGAGACGCAACGCGGCATCCGTACCGCTGAAATCGAGCTCGCGCAAAGGCAGCGGGCGAAGATCCTGCAATTTCTGCGTGCGCCCGTCAGCCGCGAAGCCGAAGCGGAACGCCTCGTGACGCGGCCACACGCTCGCGAGCGCGCGCCGCAACGCGGCACTGTCGAGCGTGCCCTCGAAATCGAGCACGACCGCTTCGTTCCAGGCCAGCGCGGCGGTTTCGCCGTACTGCGCACCGAGCCATTTCTCGAGCTGGCCGTCGGTCAGCGCCACCGAATCGGGCAACGCGTCCGCGCCGTTCGCGCCTGCGGCATCGGTGGCCGGCGAGTTCGGTACCGATCGCAAGGCGACGCGCGACGTCAGCAATTGCGCGCCGACCAGGCTCTCGACCGCGGCGCGCACGCCGGCAACGATGCGCTCGACCTCGGCATCGCCGTGCGCTTCGGTCAGGAAGCAATTGAACTGCTCGTACACATGCAGCCCGTTCGCGCGCAGCGCGTACCAGAACAGGCTCGCGAACGGCTGGCCATCATCGGCGACGATGCGCCACAGCGAGCTGAAACTGACCGCCTTGAGCGGTGCCGCACGCTGGTCGAACACCGCGTTGAGCCGATCGACCAGGCCCTGCGTGCGCGCGTTCAATTCATGCTGCAATGCCGGGCCGCGTTGCTTGAGGTGGGTGAGCGCCGCCTTGGCCGCAGCGAGCGCGAGCGGGTGGCGCACGAAGGTGCCGGCGAAATAGGTGACGCCGGCTTCCGGGTGCGATTCGTCGCCGAACCGCCAGTCGCCGCCATCGAGCGCATCCAGCCATTGCGCGCTGCCCGCGATCGCCGCGAGCGGAAGGCCGCCGCCGATGATCTTGCCGTAGGTCGCGATGTCGGCGCGCACGCCGTAGAACGCCTGCGCGCCGCCCGGCTCGATGCGGAATCCGGTGATGACCTCGTCGAAGATCAGTGCGCAGCCGGCCGCGTCGCAGATCGGCCGCAGCGCGCGCACGAACTCGCGCGGCTGCAACGAGGGATTCCTGCCCTGCACCGGCTCGATCATGATCGCAGCGAGCTCTTGCGCGCGTTCACGCAAGGTCTGCAGCGACGCCTCGCTGCCATAGTCGAGCACGAGCACGTTCTCGACTGCGCTGGCGAGGATGCCCGGCGCCGCCGCGATCGAGCGCAGCGTGCGCGTGCCGCGCACGATCACTTCGTCGAAGATGCCGTGATAGGAGTTCGTGAAGATCGCGATCGTCTTGCGCCCGGTCACGGTGCGCGCGATGCGCATCGCGCCCATCACCGCTTCCGAGCCGGTGTTGCAGAATGCGACGCGCTGCATGCCGGTCATTTCGGCGATGAGCTCGGCGACTTCGCCGGCCAGCGGATGCTGCGGACCGATCTCGCAACCGGCGTCGATCTGCGCCTTCAGCGCTGCGGCAATGTACTCGGGCTGATAGCCGAGGAAGTTCGCGCCGAATGCATTCAGGCAATCGATGTAGTCGTTGCCGTCGATGTCGGTCAGGTGCGCGCCTTTCGAGCGGTCGACGACGATCGGATAGACCAGTTCCTTCCACAGCGGGTTGAAGCCGGTCACCACGCGCGGATCGGCCATCCGCGCGCGATGCGCCTGCGAGAACGCCTTCGATCCTGCAGTGCGCGCGTTGTAGCGCTGCGTGAAGTCGTCGACGAACGCGCGCTGCGCCGATGTCATCGCCAGATCGTGCCTGACCGTGATCCGTGCCGACGCGCCGAACGGGCGCTCGACCAGGTTCGCGGGTGCGGATTCCTCGGCTGATGCGCCGGCAGCAGTGCCCGCAGGAGCCGGTGCCGGCGCGGTGGCGGCGGCAAGCGAAGCGAGCAGTTGGGCTTGCTGCTGCAGCGTCGCCATCAACTGCGCCAGCAGCGCTTGATCGACCGGTGCCGGCATGCCGGCACCGGCGCCCGGCGTTGCCGCAACCGGCAGTGGCGCGGCAGCATCCGGCGCCAGGCTCCGATCGAGCAGCGTTGCCAGCGCGGCGATGCTGGCGACGTCCTCCATCAGGCGCCGGAACTTGAGTTTCAAGCCGTAACGGCGCTCGACTTCGAGCGCAGCCTGCGTCAACGACAGCGAATCGAGACCGAGCTCGAGGAAGCTCGCGTCGTCGTGGCGCGCATCGATGCGCTCGCCGGACAGGTCTTCGACGAGCCCGCGCAACTCCACACGCAGGCGCGCCTCGCGCGCAACCGCGGTCGGCGCGGGTTGAATTGCGGAAACGAAGTCGGTCAATGCAGTGGCTCCGGTAACGCCGGTTGCGGGTGAGCCCGGCACATCGATCCAGTGGCGCTCGCCGCGGAACGGATAGGTCGGCAGCGCGACACGGCGGCGCGCCTGGCCTGCATGGTAGTGCGCCCAGTCCGGCTCGCATCCGGCGCTCCAGCAGACGCCGAGCGCGGTGGCCAGATGTTCGGCATCGCTGCCGGGGCGGCTGGCCGGACCCAGCGAAGCGACGACCTGGCCGCGACCGGCGAGTTGGGTGCGCACGAACGCAGTCAGTGCCTGCGAGGGACCGACTTCGACGAACAGGGTCGCACCGTCCGCCAGCGCATGCCCGACCGCATCGGCGAAACGCACGGTGTGGCGTAGCTGCCGCAACCAATACTGCACGTCGGTCGCATCGCCGCCGAGCATTGGCAAGCCGGTTGCACTGGCATAGAACGCACGGGTCGGCGCAGCGAGCCTGACCGTGGCGAAGGCCCGGGCCAGCAGTGGCAGCGCATCGTCCATCAATGCCGAATGGAATGCCCCGCCGACCTTGAGACGCGTGCTTGCGATACCGGCGGCATCGAGCGAGTTCGCGAACCCATCGATCGCATCGGCGGCGCCGGAAACCACGGTTTGTCCGGGTGCGTTGACCGCGGCGATGCCGGCACGAACGCGGGAATGTTCGAGCCGATCGCGCACGATCTCCTCGTTCGCGCGCACCGCCAGCATCGCGCCCTGCGGCTGCGCCTGCATCGCCTCGCCGCGCGCGCAGACCAGCGCAATCGCATCCTCGAGTGCGAACACGCCGGCCAGGGCCGCGGCGACGTACTCGCCGATGCTGTGGCCGATCATGGTGTCGGCGACCAGCCCGAAGCTTTCCCACAGTTTCGCCAGCGCGTACTCGACCGCGAACAGGGCCGGCTGGGTGAAGCGCGTCTGCGCGAGATCCGCGTTCGCGGCTTCTTCTGCGCCTGCCGCCGGCAGGATCAGCGCCTGCAGATCGCGTCCCAGATGCACGGACGCGAGCGCGCAACAGCGCTCGAAATGCTCGCGGAACACCGGCTCGGTCCCGATCAGTTCGCGCGCCATGTTCGCGTGTTGCGAACCCTGGCCCGGAAACAGGAACACCAGCTTCGGCTTCGCTGCACGTTGCGCCACGAGGTGTGCAAGGCGTTCGCGCGCTTCGGCCACGCTGCGCGCGATGACGAAGCCGCGCGTCGCCATCGGCTTGCGGCCGAGCGCGAGGGTCGCCGCGATGTCCGGCAGTTGCGCCTCGCCGGCGTTCGCGAACCACGCCGCGAGTTCTTCGGCGCGGCGCCGCAACGCCGCTTCATCGCGCGCCGACAGCACGAGCAACGCGACCGCACGACCAGCCGATGCCGCAGCCGGCAACGGCGCTTCCTCGAGCACGACATGCGCATTGGTTCCGCCGACACCGAACGAGCTGACCCCGGCGCGGCGCGGGCGCTCCGAGCGCGGCCAGTCGATCGCACGATCGGCGACCCTGAACGGCGAAGACTCGAAGTCGATCCCGGGATTCGGCGCGCGGTAGTTGATGCTCGGCGGAATCCGCCCGTGATGCAGCGCGAGCGCAGCCTTGATCAGCCCGGCCACGCCGGACGCGGCGACCAGATGGCCGAAGTTGCCCTTGACCGAACCGATCCAGGTCTTCGCCGCATCGCCATCGGCGCCGGCTCGATCGACGGCGAACGCGCGCGTCAGCGCCTCGATCTCGATCGGATCGCCGAGCGACGTGCCGGTGCCGTGCGCCTCGACGTAGCCGATCGACCCCGCATCCACGCCGGCGCTGGCCAGGGCGAGGCGGATCGCCGCAGCCTGGCCACGCACGCTCGGCGCGCTGAAGCTGGCCTTGTCGGCGCCGTCGTTGTTGACGCCGACGCCGCGAATCACCGCCCAGATCGTGTCGCGATCGGCGAGCGCATCGGCGAGCCGCTTCAGCACGACGACGCCGGCGCCGGACGAAAAAACGGTGCCGCTCGCCTGCGCGTCGAATGGCCGGCAGTGGCCATCGGCGGATTCGATCGCACCCTCGGCCGGCAGGTAACCCGATTCCTGCGGCACGACGATATTCACGCCGCCGGCCAGCGCGACGTCGCATTGCCAGCTCATCAACGCATACCAGGCTTGTGCGACCGCGACCAGCGACGTCGAGCATGCGCTGTACAGACTGAGCGCGGGGCCGGTCAAGCCGAGCTTGTGGGCGACGCGTGTCGCGACGTAGTCCTTCTCGTTCGCCAGCATCACCGCGAACTCGCCACTGGCGGCGACGAGATCGGGACGCAGGTCGACAAGCTTGCGGTAGCCATTGTTCGAGGTGCCGGCGTAGACGCCGATGCTGCCGGCATGCCGCGACGGGTCGATGCCCGCATGCTCGAGCGCGTTCCACGCCAGCTCCAGGAACACGCGTTGCTGCGGATCGATCAATTGCGCCTCGCGCGCGCTGATGCCGAAGAACGCGGCATCGAACCGGTCGGCGTCGGCGATCACGCCGCGTGCGGGAACGTAGCGCGGATGCCGGCGTTGCTCCGCGGTCACCAGCGGCGAGAGCTGCTCCGGTGCGAAACGGGTGATGCTCTCGCGGCCGGCGAGCAGGTTCGCCCAGAATTCGTCGACCGATGCAGCGCCGGGAAATCGTCCGGCCATGCCGACGATCGCGACACCGTCGATGGCGACCTCGCTCACGGCGAGCCTCCGCCGTGCGGACCGAAGCGTGCGAACGCGGCGCGTTGCGCGACGCCGCGGATCCGTGCATCGCCGCCCGGATCGCGCGCGACCGGCGCTGCGACGAGCAACGCCGCCTGTGCGGCGACATTCGGATGTTCGTAGACCTGGGTTGCGCTCAGTACGTGCCCGTGCCGGCGCAATTCGGTCAACGCGCGCACCACGACCAGCGAACGTGCGCCCCGATCGAACAGGTTCTCCGCAACATCGAGGTCGGCGACCGAGAGCAATTGTTGCCACAAGTCCAGCAGTTGGTTCTGCAACGAATCGCCATCCCGCCAATGCAACGGCGCCTGTTCGCCGTGCTGCGCAAGCGCGCGCCGATCGATCTTGCCGCTCGGCGTCAGCGGCAGCGCCGCGTGCAACAGGAATGCCTGCGGCACGAGATACTCCGCGAGCGTCTGCCGGCAGTGCGTCGCCAGAAGCCGCGCGAGCACGCGCTCGTCGCTGCGTGGATCGCGCGCCACGACATGCGCGATCAGCCGCCTGCCGCCGGCCGCTTCGGCCGCCACGACCACGGCTTCCGCCAGCGCCGGATGCCGGCACAGCACGGCCTCGATCTCGGCAGGTTCGATGCGGAACCCGTCGATCTTGATCTGCTCGTCGAAGCGGCCGAGGTATTCGAGGCTGCCCGCGCCGTCCGCGCGCACGCGGTCGCCACTGCGATACCAGCGCGCTCCACGATGTTCGACAAAGCGTTCCGCGGTGAGCTCGGGCCGGTTGATATAGCCGGCCGCGAGGCAATCGCCGCCGAGCAGCAGCTCGCCTTCGACGGCCCGCGCCACCTCCTCCAGCGCGGCATCGACGATGCGCACGCGCACATGCGGCAACGGCGCGCCGATCGGCGGCAATTCCGGCCACGTCGCGCAATCGCCGGACAGTTCATGCGCGGTCACGACGTGGGTTTCGGTCGGACCGTAGTGGTTGTGCAGGACCGCACCCGGCAGCGTCTTGAACAGCGCGCGGATCGCCGGCGTGATGCGCAGCTGTTCGCCCGCGGTGATCACGTCACGCAGGCCGGACGGTGCCTCGCCGCCCGCGGCAACGGCTTCGGCGAGCGCCTGCAGGCCGACGTACGGCAGGAACAGGCGTTCGATGCGCTCGCGCGCGAGCAGGGCGAGCAACGCATACGGATCGCGCCGCTCGCTTTCTGTCGGCAACACCAGGGTGCCGCCGGTCGCCAGCGTCGAGAAGATTTCCTGGAACGACACATCGAAGCCGAGCGGCGCGAACTGCAGGGTGCGCGCCGCTCGGCCGAGCCGCGGGTGTGCACGGTGCCAGTCGATCAGATGCGCGATCGCGGCGCGGCGCATCGCGACGCCTTTGGGACGACCGGTCGAGCCGGAGGTGAACAGCACATAGGCAAGTTCGCCGCACTCGATGTCGATGGCCGGCGCGGGCGGCCCGTGCAGCACGTCGCAGTCGATCCAGCGCAACGCATCGATTGCAGGCGTGTGGCCGGCGCTGCTGCCGAATGCGACGCGCGGGCGCGCGTCCGCAAGCATCGCGGCGAGGCGTGCGTCGGGGAAATCGAGGTCGAGCGGCAGACAGGCGGCACCGCAGGCGAGGATCCCGGGCAGCGCGATGATCGTCTCCGGCGTGCGCGTGGCGGCCACTGCAACCACATCGTCGGGCCGCACACCGGCGAAGCGCAGCGCGTTCGCGACGCGCAGCAGGCCGCCGCGCAGGGTCGCGTAATCGATGTCGAATCCGCCCGCGCGCAGCGCGCACACCGCCGGCGTCGCGGCTGCCTGGGCAAGGATCGCCGCGAGCGGCGATGCGCCGCTCGGCGCGTGTTCGGCGTGCGCCGCCGGAAGCAACGTCATCGCGCGCCCCAATCCCGCGGCTGGTTGATGCCCACCCTCTCGCCGAGGCCGAGCAGCGGCCCGAGCGCGCGCAG
>JBIODY010000044.1:0-10956 GCA_044445505.1 Lysobacterales bacterium | reverse complement strand
CGCGGCCGCATGGAACGTGATCGGCAGCGGCTGGGCGAGCTATCGCGACGCGCTCGCGGCGCGCCTGCCGGATGCGCCGGCGTGGGCCGACGGCGAACGTTTTCCGCAAGCTGCCGACATCGCGCGCCTCGCCGCGCCGCTGGCGCGCGCCGGCCGCGGCGTCGCGCCGGAGCAGGCACTGCCGGTGTACCTGCGCGACAAGGTCGCGTTGACGACGGCAGAGCAGCGGACGAGAAAAGCCTGAGGGTATGGAGTGCGATGGCGGGTCAGTCATCGCTGAATGTCCGCTTGTGCCCGGGATCAATTGGTCGAATCCAAGCGGTTGGCTGGCGCAGTCAGTTCGGCCAACTGGACAGCGTGCCCGGCAGCCGAGTCCAGCAGGATCAGGCGATACGACACGTTCGGCTGGGGATCTCGCACATACCCATCGAACCCGCGTTTGACCGGGATTTTCAGCAGCAATGTCTTCGATTCGGGCTTGATGAAACTGAACTCGGCGACACCGACAACCATGTCGGCGCTGTCGATCACGACGATATTCGCAGCGTGCCATTTCAGCATCCGCGCACCGGCAATGATCCAGCCCTCGAATTGACCGGCCGACCTACCGTTGTCTTTCTCGGTGAAACCTCCGGTCCAGTTCACATTGGCCTGAATCGGCGACTCGGTGTCGATGGCCCCGTGCCAACGCGTGCCGACCAGCTGCCATGCAGGATCGGCGAACATTGCGAGATGGTTCTCGCGCAACAGATCCAGCGTGTGCAGAGCGGTTGCTCGACTCGCCTCTGCGGGCCATGGGAGTCTGCGCTCATCGATGATGCCGCTTCGCGCCGCTGCCGCTCCCTGCTGCGAGGAGCGATAGACGACCGACGCCCAGCCGGCCCAGCCCCTGTGCGTTGGCACCAGAACGATCGGTACCAGCACCAGGGCTGCGAGAGCGGCTGTCCGCGCCAGCCGGTGGGTCGGCGCAGCCATCGTCGGCAGGCCGAGCATCACCAGGCTCGCCCAGAACAGGCAAGGCCACAACAGGTAGCGATCCGCGAAGATCTGGTATGGCAACTCCCGCATCAAGGCAAGGCGTCCGATTCCGACGATCGCACTGATTGCAAGAACGAAAATGCCGAGTCCCAGTGCGAGTGGTTCAACGCCTGTCGGCTTCAGGCCCCGCCGCGCCAGATGCCAGAACGCAAAGACGAAACCGAACACGCCTGCCAAGCCAATCACGATGCTGCTAAAACCGAACCAGCTCATGCCGAGACTGTCCTGGACGATTTCGGCGGACCCATGCACGGCCCGGCCCAGCGCACTGCGGTCCAGCGAACTCGGCAACCACTGCTGTATCGCGGGTGCGGCGGACCCGAGCCAAGCGTTTATCCACGGCGACGATATGAGACGCGCCATGAGCGTGGCGCTTGCCAGCGGTGCGAAGTGCAGCGAGTGCTGCACCCCGCCGGCGCTGGGCAACGCATACAGGTACGCAACGGCGCACAACAACAATCCGGCTGTCGGAATCGCCAGCGAGCGCCACGGCAATCGCAACAGCACGCCCAGCAGAATCATTGCAGGAAACGAGGCGATGCCCGCACCGAAGCAAAACGTCGCGCTGATGCAGGCCGCCGTGCCGATGCTCATCCATGCCGAAGGCGCGTTTCGTCGTTTCGCCTCGATCGCGCACAGCAAGGCGACAACGGCGAGGAGATTCAGCGTATACACGTGGATCGCGGCATCGCCATGCATGAGCATGCGTGCATTGCCGAGCCAGAACGTCGCCAGGACCATGGCCATGGTACCGGCCGCGCGCGCATGCGCGGGCAGGCGCTTCTCCCGCCAAAGTACAAAGGCGAACACGGCGACAAGCAGCGTAGCGCTGGAAACGCCGACAACAATCTGCAACAACTGATTTGCGTGTAGCACGCGGATCTCAACCGCGTTGATCAAGGCGGGGATGACAGGCCGATGCCCATTGATCGGCTCGATCAGACTTTGCGGAAACGGTTTCTCCAGATAAGTGGCATACGACGTGTACTGGTCGGCCATCGGCTGGCGCCAGGCGAAGTTTGCAATGGCGACAAGGCCGGTCGCCGCATAGCAAACCGCAGCGACAAGGAAGTACGCTGTGAGTAGCGCACGCAAGACTTTTGCAGACCTTGTCGTCATCGTGATCTGCGTTCCCTGCCTGGAATTCATGCGGTGATTATTCCCGCTTGCCCGCCGTCCGCACCGACAAGACGTCGTGCATACCTGTAGGCCAGTTCCTGCTGCGCACGAGGCAGAACGCACGCTCGTCGCCTGCGTTGCTCGCGGGATCCGATGCACGGACGTTGCCGACTGTCATGAAATCGAGAACGTCCCAGCCGGCGCGATCGAGCACGCGGCGCAGGCCGGCTTCCGAGAACATCCAGTAGTTCGTCGGGTCGTTGTTGGTTTCATGGCTGTCGACCAGGTAGGCGACCGGAACGCTGCGCAGTTCGACACGGCTCGCATTGATCCCGTTGGAGCCGCGCGCGTCAGGCGCCAGGTTGTAGCGCGCGATACGCGTGCTGACTAGCGCGTGTCGCGCGCAGCGCGCCAGGCTTTCGAGCGCGCCGAACGGATTCTTCAGGTGATACAGGATGCCGAGAAAGAATGCGAGTCCGTAGCGCTCGCCGGGCAGCTCGAAGCGGGCATCCAGATCCACCTCGTGGATGTTCACGTTCGACTGCAGCGCCGCCTTCAGCGCGCGCACGCCGCGGCAGCCGTTGTAATTCGTCGGCGGGAAATCCACGACATCGGCATTGCAGCCGAGGGTCTCCATGAAGAACGCGGTATCCCCGTCCGCGGCGCCGATGTCCACGACCGGAGCGCCTGCGGCGAGATCGATCAGGTGGCGGTTCGCTCCGTGCAGCAGGTTGTTCAACACGGTGAAGTTGTCCAGCGTTCCGTACGGATACCAGTTGAACCCGGTCGGTGCGAGCTGCTGCTTCTGCACGTCGAGGCGGGCGCGGAAGGCCATTGCGCGTTCGGTGATTTCCTGAATATCCACGGGGTTCCTTTTCAATGGAATGCTTGCGGCGAACCGGGTGGCTCAGCGGCGGCGCAATGCAGCGGCAACGCGCCGCGCGGCAAGGCGCAGCTGCCCGAGGCGCCCGGCATACAACGCCGCATTGGCATCCTCGAGCCGGCGGGTCAGCTGGCCAACCTCGCGATAGAGGCGCTGGTTGTGCTGGTCGCGCCGCGCCAGCAGCAGGCGCAATTCCTCGACATCCGCAACGCTCAACGTCGCCCCGGCGCGAAACCGCGCTGGCAGCGGACGGTCGACGTAGATCGTCGAATGCGTGTCGGCGAGTTCCTCGGCCGGGCGTTCGCGCGTGTAGAAATACAGCGCGATCGACTTGCGGCTGAGATTGTCGCGTCCGGCCGGCAGTGCGATGCGGCTGAAGCCATGCCAGCTCCATTCGGTGGTTTCGAAGATGACGCAGCGGTTGTACAGCGGCGCGATCAGGCTCACGCGATCGTCGGCTGCGCGCGGATCGGAATGCAGTTCCAGCGAACCGCCCCAGGCGTCCTCCCATGTGCGGTTCAGGTAGACGATCAGGTTCAAGCGGCGGTGCCAGTTCTCGAGCGGATGACGGTTGAAGTCGATGTGCGGATCGAGATCCTGGCCGTCGCGGTTCTCGTGCGTGCCGCCGCCGAAGTAGTACGGATCGTAGAGGAGATGCGGAATGCCGGTGATGCGGCCGACCAGATCGAGGAAGGCACGCGACCGGATCAGATCGTCGAGCGCCGCGTACGCAGCGCCGAGTCCGCGGATCCGTTCGACGGTCGCCTTCCTGCCGGTTTCGCCGCCTTCGTTGCGCGCGTTGCCGCGCGCGAACGGAGGAAACGCCGCGAGCAGCCGTGCCGCGCATGCGGGGTTGAAAAAATCATCGATGACGACATGCCGGAACGGGTCGCGGCGCGCAAATGCGGCGGTGTAGTCGTCGGCGCGTGCGGCGACGTGCGGCGCGATCAGGGTCTCGGTGGCAGCGTTGCGCATGGGCGCGAATGATGCCACGCGAACGCATCGTTTTGATGCCTGCGGGCGGTATCGAATCGCCATCGACGTGCACGGCGCCGGCAGCCCCGCGCGCTCAGACTCCGAACCGTTCCAGGACGCGCCCGATGCGCTCGCGGGTCGGCGCGCGCAGCAATGCCGGCGCATGTGCGCGCAATGCCGCACGGTCCAGCCCATTGATGGTCTCGCGCACTTCAAGGATCAGGCCCGGGTGCATGCTGAAATCGGTCAGGCCGAGCGCGAGCAGCAGCGCGGTGTAGCGTCGGTCGCCGGCCATCTCGCCGCACAGCTTGACGCGGCGCTTGGCGCGCTGCGCGACCGCGATCGTGTGCGCAAGCAGCTTCAGCACCGCCGGGTGCAGTGGGTCGTAGAGGTCCGCGAGGTGGTCGTTGTTGCGGTCGACCGCGAGCGTGTACTGGATCAGGTCGTTGGTGCCGATCGCGATGAAGTCGAGGGTGCGGATCATGCCGGACAACGCGAGTGCAGCGGCCGGTACCTCGATCATCGCGCCGAGTTCGACGTTGTCCGCTATCTCGTGACCGGACGTACGCAAGTCGCGCGCGCATTCGTTGAGCAGGCGGCGCACGCTGGCCATCTCCTCGGCGGCGCAAACCATCGGCACCAGCACGCGCACCGGACCATAGGCCGATGCGCGCAGCATCGCGCGCAGCTGCAGCGCGAGCAACTCCGGGCGGCGCAGCGACAGGCGCACGCCGCGCACGCCGAGCGCGGGATTTTCCTCGTCATCGAGGACGAGACCGCTGGAATCGGCCTTGTCGGCGCCGAGGTCGAGGGTGCGGATCGTGACCGGCAGGCCGCCCATGCCGAGCACCAGGTCGCGGTAGATGAGGAACTGTTCCTCCTCGCCCGGCAGTTCCTTGCGCTGCAGGAACAGGAACTCCGTGCGATACAGCCCGATGCCGGCGGCGCCGAGCGCGCGTGCCTGGGCGACGTCCGTCGGCGACTCGGCATTCGCGTACAACGCGATCGGCACGCCATCGCGCGTGCGCGTGTCCACGTCGCGCAGCAGGGCGAGGCGCTTGCCCTTCTGCACGACGTCGCGTTGCCACGCGCGATAACGCGCGAGATCCTGCGCGGCCGGATGCACGACGACTTCGCCGTGCTCGCCGTCGATCATGACTAGGTCATCGTCCTGGATATGCGCGAGCGCCTCATGCGCGGCGACGATCATCGGCAGGTGCAGCGAGCGCGCCAGGATCGCGCTGTGGGAGACGGTGCTGCCGGAGCCCAGGATCACGCCGAGCACGCCGTGCTCGGCAAGCGGCACGAGTTCGGAGGGTGCGATCGTGTCGCTGACCAGGATCTGGCCGACTCGCGAGGCGAGCTTGCGTTCCTGCGGGCTCGACTCGCGCATCAGGCCCGCCTGCACGCGCGCAATGACGTGATCGACGTCCTCCTTGCGGCTGCGCAGATAGGGATCGTCCATGGTCTCGAATACAGCGACCAGGCGGTCGCGTTGCATCTTCAGTGCAGCGCTGGCGCGGTAGCGGCCGATACGGATCAGGTCGTACAGGCCGCTGGTCAGTTCGCGGTCGGCGAGCATCAGGCTGTGCGCGTCGATGAACTCGGCGACCTCGCGCGCCATCGCGCCTTGCAGTTTTTCGCGGATGACCTGCAGTTCCTCGCGTGCCGCGGCGAGCGCGCGGCGCAGGCGTTCGATCTCGCCGTCGACCTCCGCTGCGCTCAGCGGGCGTTCGTCGACCTGGAAACGGCTGGGGTGCTCGAGGCGAGCGCGGCCGAGCGCCATGCCGCGCGATGCGCCACCACCGGTCAGTACGAGTCGCACGCTGCTGCTGGTCTCCGTTGGGAGTGAATGTCGGCCGGGTGCTGCGGCGCTTGCGCCGAACCTCATCCGGCCGCCCTTGGCTGCCTGAAGGCAGCTTCGACCTTCTCCCGAGCGAGAAGGTCGAGCGGTGCTACTGACCCTCGTCGAACTTGCGCGCGAACAGGTCGAGCAGCGTGGTCATTGCGGCTTCCTCGTCGATGCCGTCCGTGCGCAGCGTGACCGGCGTGCCCAGGCCGGCGGCGAGCATCATCACGCCCATGATGCTTTTCGCATTGACCTCCCTGCCACGGCAGGCGATGAATGCGCTGGCCTGGAATCCGTGCAGGGCCTGCACGAGCTTCGCCGAGGCGCGCGCATGCAGGCCGAGCTTGTTGCTGATCGTGATTTCCTTTTCGAGCATATATGTCCGGATGGATGGTCGGGCTGCAAGGCGCGGTTCGCGTCTCAGGACGCCGGCGTGTCGACGACGATCCCGCCGCGCCCGCCATGTGCCGCGGTCTGGGCGAGTTCGTCGAGCGATTGTTCGGGATAGTTGAGGACACGCAACAGCATCGGCAGGTTCAACCCGGACACGCAATGCATGCGCACGCCGAGGTTCGGCAACCGCTGCGCGATGTTGCATGGGGTTGCGCCATACAGATCCGAGAGCACCAGCACGCCGTCGCCGTGGTCGAGCCCGCGCGCATTCGCGGCGGCGGCGCGCAGCATCTGCTCCGGATCCGCGTTGGCCGCGACCTCCTGCACCTCGAGCGGCAGCGGCAGGCGTCCGAGCACATGCCGCGCCGCGCTGACCAGGGCTGCGCCCATCGCCTCGTGCGTCATCAGCAGCACGCCGACGGTCATTGGCGGGATGCCTGGTGAGGCGAGAGACGAGAGACGAGAGACGTGGAAGAGCAGGTCCTGGAGTGAGCCAATTGCAGCACGATGCGTGCGCCGAAGCGCCCGCTTTTCCGTCTCCCGCCTCCCGTCTCCCGTCTCCCGTTCGTCATCATTCCATCTCCCGGTGATACGTCAGCACCTGCGCATAGCGCTGGCGGAAATCCTCGGCCAGACGTTCGGCAAGATACACCGAACGGTGGCGGCCGCCGGTGCAGCCGATGCAGATGGTCACGTAGCTGCGCCCGTCGGACTCGAAGCGCGGCAGCCAAGTCTCGAGGAAAACCCGCACGTCGCCGCCGAACTGCGCGACCTCGGGCTTGTCCTCGAGCCACTCGCGCACCGGCGCATCCTTGCCGGACAGCGGGCGCAGCTTGCTGTCCCAGTGCGGATTGGGCAGGCAGCGCGCGTCGAACACGAAGTCCGCGTCGGTCGGCACGCCGCGTCGGTACGCGAACGATTCGAACAACAGGGTCATCGCACCGGCGCTCAGGCCCATTTCGGTGATGACCAGCCGGCGCAACTGGTGCACGTTGAGATCGCTGGTGTCGACGACGCGGTCCGCAATCGCCAGCATCGGCTTGAGCAGGCGACGTTCCTCGGCGATCGCCTCGGCGAGGCCGAGACCGTCGCCGGACAGCGGATGGCGGCGCCGCGTTTCCGAATAGCGCTTGATCAGCACCTCGTCGCGGGTGTCGAGGAACACCAGCCGGTAACTGATATCCGAGCGCGCGAGTTCGGCGAGAATTTCCGGCAGCCGATTGAGGTTCTCGGCGCGGTTGCGCACGTCGACGCCGACAGCGAGCCGGTGCTGCAGGCTGCCGGGACCCTGCGAGATCGCCTGCACGAAGGCCGGCATCAGCGCGGCAGGCAGATTGTCGACGCAGTAATAGCCGAGGTCCTCGAGGGTGCGCAGCGCGACCGTCTTGCCGGAGCCGGACAGCCCGCTGACGATGATCAGCTGGTCCGGCGCCCTGGTTGCGGCATCACCCTGCTGCGTGTCCGGGTTCGCGTTCACCATGGCGGCAGGCGGCGCATCTGGTGCGCCTGGCGGTCGATGAAGGTCTGCGCCGGATCGAAACCCTTGCTCTTCAGCATGTGGCTGCGGACCGCGGCTTCGGCGAGCACCGCGATATTGCGGCCCGGTGCGACCGGAATGGTGATCTGCGGCATCTGCACGTCGAGCACCTCGCGGTAGCCGACATCGCCGGTCAGCCGGCTCATGCCATCGCTGGGCGCATCGAGTTTCTGCGGTTTCAAATGCACGATCAGGCGCAGGTATTTGGACGGCTTTACCGCCGTCTGGCCGAACATCTCGCGCACGTTGAGCACGCCGAGGCCGCGCACCTCGAGCAGGTCGCGCAGCATCTCCGGGCAGTTGCCGTCGATGACGTCCGGTGCGATCAGGGTGAACTCGGGCGCGTCGTCGGCGACCAGGCGGTGTCCGCGCGTAAGCAGTTCCAGCGCGAGTTCGCTTTTTCCGGTGCCGCTCTCGCCGGTGATCAGCACGCCGATCGAATAGATCTCCATGAGCACGCCGTGCAGCGTGATCTGGCGCGCCAGCGAGCGCGCGAGCTGGTATTGCAGGTAGGTCAGGAGTTCGTGCCCGCGCTTGGGACTGTGCCAGAGCGGCGTGTTGGATTCCTCGGCGGCCTGGCGCAGATCGGCGGGAATCGGCTGGTCCTTGGTCACCACCAGCGCAGTCGGATGGTAGGCGACGATCTTCTCGACGGTTTCCCAGCGCTGGCGCGAGTCGAGGCTGTCCAGGTACTCGAGCTCCTCGGTGCCGACGATCTGCACCTTGTTCGGATAGATGATGTTGAGGTAGCCGACCAGCGAAGGCCGCCGTGCCTGGGTGGCGCCGGTCTCCATCGCACGGCTTTCGCCGCGCAGGCCGGCGATCCAGCGCAGCGCAAGGCGCTCGCCGACCGCGTCGAAGAGCTGGCGGGCGGTCAGGCGGTCCATGCCTGGAGGGCCGAGGTCGAAGCACGCATCGGCGTGCTGAGGGGGAGGCAGGGCGCCGACCGGCGGGCGCTCCGAGGATGGATGCTGGCCGGTAGCCGAGGGCTGAGGGCTGAGGGCGACGATGCCGGGATCATCTGCGCAGTGTAAGGGTGCGCGGGCGCAGCGTCACACATGCGTTACGCGCAAAGCCTCTGGCCCCGGTGGAATCATGCTTTCGCTTCCTCCCGCGTAGCGGAGGAAGCTGCCCGAAGGGCTGAAGGGGCGCTCGCGCGCGGACAGGCAAGATCAGGAGCGCCCCATCCGCGTTCGGCACCTTCCCCGCGGAGCGGGGAAAGGAAAATCATTCGAGCCTCGGTTCTTTCACAACCTCTCAGCCCTCAGCCCTTTGTTCAGCGCCGCCAGCAGCGCCGCCGCATCCGGCGCCTCGCGCAGCGCCGCGGTGACCGCGCTGTCGGAAAACAGCTCGGCCAGTTCGGCGAGCAGCTTCAGGTGCTGGTCGGTGAAATGCGCCGGCACGATCAGCGCGGCGACCAGATCGACCGGCCGGCCGTCGTCGGCGCCGAAATCGAGAGGGTTCTCCAGACGCACGAATGCGGCGCGTGCTTCGGCGACCCGGGTACTGCGGCCATGCGGGATCGCGACGCCGTGCCCGAGTCCGGTGCTGCCGAGCCGCTCGCGCGCGGTCAGCGCGTCGCGCACGACCGCGATGTCGATATCGCCGGCGAGGAGTGCCGCCAGCTTGTCGATCAGGTCGGTCTTGTCGCGAGCGGCCAGACCGGCCCGCACCCGCTCGGCGGGCAGCAAGTCAAAGAAGCGCATGGACAGGTGCGGACGTCGGCGACCGCTCAGCCGTAACGCGTCGAGCGCACGGCATCGGCGTGGTGGTCGCTGCGTTTTTCCTTGTGTTTGCGCAGCTGGGTGTCGACCTTGTCGATCAGCGCATCGATCGCCGCGTACATGTCGGCCGCGGTCGCATCCGCATGGAGCTTCCTGCCGGACAGCTGCAGTGTCGCCTCGGCCTTGTGCAGCAGTTTCTCGACGCCGAGCACGATGCTGAGCTCATGCAGTTGATCGAAGTGATGAGTGATGCGCTCGAACTTGGCCGCAGCGTAGTCGTGCAGCGCGGGAGTGACTTCGACCTGATGACCCTTGATGGTGATCTGCATGATGGTTTCCTCGTGTTGGAGGCCGGCCGGAGCCGGACCCGAGCGCAACGCCGTGCAGCGCCGGCAACGACCGGCGCGGTGCGGGTTCACATCTTTGGACCAGCAATCGATGCGGGCGTTCCCTCCTGTTGACGTGGGGTTGGGGTCGCGCGGCGCGGGTGCATCAGCCGAGCCTGCTGCGATCGTTGGAAGAAGGAATGTTCAGGGCCTCTCGATACTTGGCCACGGTGCGGCGCGCGACGTTGATGCCGCGACGGTTGAGTTCGGTGGCGAGCACCTGGTCCGACAACGGGCGCGTGGTCTTTTCCTCGTCGATGAGCTTCTTGATCATCGCCTGGATCGCGGTGGCCGACGCGGCTCCGCCATCGACCGTGGTCACTCCGCTGGAGAAGAAATACTTGAACTCGTAAGTGCCGCGCGGCGTGTGCAGGAACTTGCGCGTGGTGACGCGGCTGATCGTCGATTCGTGCATGCCGATCTCGTCGGCGACGTCCTTCAGCACCAGCGGGCGCATCGCCTCGGCGCCGAATTCGAGGAACGCCTCCTGCGCACGCACGATCGAGGTGGCGACCTTGAGCATGGTCTCGGCGCGCGTCTTCAGGGATTTGATCAGCCAGCGCGCTTCCTGCAGCTGGCCCTTGAGGTAGTTCGCGTCGTCGCGGCGGGCCTTTGCGATCAGGCCCGCATAGTGCTCATTGATGCCCAGGCGTGGCTGGCAGCCGGGCGCCAGCGCGACCTGCCAGCGGCCACCGATCTTGCGCGCATACGCGTCCGGCGCCACATACTCGGTACTCGCGTTCGCGTAACCGCTGCCGGGTTTGGGGTTCAGCGAACGCACCAGGCCGAGCGCGGTTTCGAATTCGAGTTCCTCGACGCGCAGGCGCTGGCAGATCCGCGCGCGGTCGTGCCGCGCCAGTGCTTCCAGATGTTCGGCGACCAGCAGGCGCGCCAAGCCGAGACCGGGAGTTGCCGCATCGAACGCCGCAAGCTGCACGGTCAGGCATTCGCGCAACGAGCGGCTGGCGACGCCGACCGGGTCGAACTGCTGCACGCGGCGGCACACCGATTCGATTTCCTCGATGCCGATCGTATACAGGGACGCGAGGCTG
>JBIODY010000043.1:0-11126 GCA_044445505.1 Lysobacterales bacterium | reverse complement strand
GCGCAGAACATCCGCAGGAGCGGCTTAAGCCGCGATGCCTAGCTCACCAGATGACCATCGGTACGGCATCGCGGCTGAAGCCGCTCGCGCACCCGCAATCAGCGCCGGCGCGCGCGTTCAATCCCGGCACAATGCCTAGCGCGGCGGCGTGAACCCGCCGCCGCCCGCGCCCTTCATCGCGCCGGACATCTGCCGCATCAGACCCTTGAGGCCGCCGCTGCCCAGCTTGGCCATCATCTTCTCCATCTGCTGGTATTGCTTCAGCAGCTTGTTGACGTCGGCCGGCTGGGTGCCGGAGCCGCGCGCGATGCGCGCACGCCGCGAGCCCTTCAGCAGATCCGGATGGCGGCGCTCCTTCTTCGTCATCGATCCGATGATCGCGATCATGCGATGCACCTCGCGATCGTTGACTCTCGATTTCACCTGCTCCGACAGATTCGACGCACCCGGCAGCTTCTCGATCAGCGAGGCCATCCCGCCCATGTTGACCATCTGCTCGAGCTGGCCCTTCATGTCGTTGAGGTCGAAACGCTTGCCCTTGATGACCTTCTCGGCGAGCTTGCGCTGCTGTTCCTGATCGACGCCCTGCTCGACCTGCTCGACCAGCGACAGCACATCGCCCATGCCGAGGATGCGCTGCGCGATGCGATCCGGATGGAACGGCTCCAGCGCATCGACCTTTTCGCCGGCGCCGATGAACTTGATCGGGCGCCCGGTCACGTAGCGCACCGAGAGTGCGGCGCCGCCGCGCGCATCGCCGTCGGTCTTGGTCAGCACGACGCCGGTCAGCGGCAGCGCCTCTGCGAACGCCTTGGCGGTGTTCGCAGCGTCCTGGCCGGTCATCGAGTCGACCACGAACAGGGTTTCGACCGGATCCAGCGCGGCATGCAGCGCCTTGATCTCGGCCATCATCGGCTGGTCGACGTGGAGGCGGCCGGCGGTGTCGACAATCAGCACATCGGCGAAGCTCTTCCTCGCATCGTCGAGCGCAGCCTTCGCGATCGCAACCGGATCCTGTTCACCGGTGGACGGATGGAACAGCACGCCGACCTGCTCCGCGAGCGTGCGCAACTGCTCGATCGCCGCCGGACGGTAGACGTCGCAACTCACCACCATGACCTTCTTCTTCCTGCGCTCCTTGAGATGGCGCGCGAGCTTGGCCACCGTCGTGGTCTTGCCGGCGCCCTGCAGGCCGGCCATCAGCACGATCGCCGGCGGCGCGGCGGCCAGGTTGAGGTCGCTGTTCGCGGTGCCCATCACCGCAGTCAGCTCGTCGCGGACCACCTTCACCAGGGCCTGGCCGGGAGTCAGGCTTCTAAGGACTTCCTGGCCGACCGCGCGCACCTGCACGCGCTGGATCAGCGCCTGCACGACCGGCAATGCGACATCCGCCTCGAGCAGCGCGATGCGCACCTCGCGCAAGGACTCGCGGATGTTCGCCTCGGTCAACCGCCCCTTGCCGCGCAGGCGCTGGACAGTGGCGGAAAGGCGGGTACTGAGCGACTCGAACATGGACGGGCCAGAATGCCGAAAAGGGCGCGATTATAGCGGAGCCACTGGTGGCCGCCGCGGACCCTCGTGACACTTGTCTTTCGTAGGACAACGTCCTGCGAGAAATCGTCCCTGCAAGCCCGCATTCACGCGCCACTATCCTATGCGACACTTCGCGAATGCTGATATCCACCCTCACCCTGCTCGCGATCGGGCTCTACCTCGTCGCCACCGGCCTGCTCGCGCGCCCGCTGCTCGGCAAGGCCGAGTTGCCGAACCGGCTTGCGATGGGCGCCGCGACGGCCGGCGTGCTCATGCATGCCGGCGTACTGCTCGGCATGCATCGCGGCGCGCTCGATCTGCATTTCTTCGCGGCGCTATCGCTGGTCGCGTGCATGGTTGCCGCACTGACCCTGATCGTGAACCTGTCGCGGCCGGTCGTCGCGCTCGGCGTGATCGTGTTTCCGTTGACCGCGTTGCTGCTCAGCGTCGACGTGTTCGCCGCGCCCGCGACCGTGCCGCAGGCGATGGACTGGCAGATCAAGCTGCACGTGAGCGTCGCCCTGCTCGCGTTCGCGGTGCTGTCGATTGCCGCGGCGCTGGCGATCCTGCTGGCGATCCAGGAACGCGCGCTGCGCCATCGCGAGTTCAGCGCGATGCTGCGCGCGCTTCCGCCGCTGACCTTGACCGAGGCACTGCTGTTCCGCCTGATCGGCGCGGGTTTCGTGCTGCTGACTCTGACCCTGCTCAGCGGCATCCTGTTCGTCGACAACCTGTTCGGCCAGCACCTGATCCACAAGACCGTGCTGTCGATCGTCGCCTGGCTGGTGTTCGGCGTGCTTCTGTGGGGTCGCTGGCGGCATGGCTGGCGCGGACGCAGCGCGGTGAACCTCACGCTGACCGGCATGGCGATCCTCCTGCTGGCGTTCTTCGGGTCCAAGTTCGTGCTGGAAGTGGTCCTGCACCGAACCGCGTGATCGCTCCTTCTTCCCTTCCCCTGAGCGGGGGAAGGAACAGCGAGAGCGCTCAATCGTGTCGGCTCGCCTCGATCGCCTCGCCGAGGCGATCGACAGCGACAATCTCCATCTCTCCAAGCTTTGCCTTCTTAGGCGCATTCGCCTTCGGCACGATCGCGCGCCTGAAGCCATGCGTCGCGGCTTCCTTCAGACGCTCCTCGCCATTCGGCACCGGGCGGATTTCTCCGGAAAGTCCCACTTCGCCGAACACGACGGTCTTGTCCGGCAACGGCCGGTCGCGAAAACTCGACAGCACCGCCAGCAGCACCGGCAGATCGGCCGCGGTTTCCTGCACGCGGATGCCGCCGACCACGTTGACGAACACATCCTGGTCGTAGACCGGCGCGCCGCCGTGCCGGTGCAGCACGGCGAGCAGCATCGCAAGCCGGTTCTGTTCGAGGCCGAGCGCGACGCGGCGCGGATTGCCCAGCGAGGACTGGTCGACCAGCGCCTGCACCTCGACCAGCAGCGGCCGCGTGCCCTCGCGCGTGACCATCACCGCGCTGCCGGCGGTCGGTTGCGTGTGCGCGGAAAGAAAAATCGCGGACGGATTCGGCACCTCGCGCAGGCCCTTGTCGCCCATCGCGAACACGCCGAGTTCGTTGACTGCACCGAAGCGGTTCTTGAACGCGCGCAGGATCCGGAAGCGACTGCCCACCTCGCCCTCGAAATACAACACCGCATCGACCATGTGCTCGAGCACGCGCGGACCCGCGATGCCGCCTTCCTTGGTCACGTGACCGACCAGGAACACGCTGGTGCCGGTCTCCTTCGCGAAGCGCACGAGTCGCGCCGCGGATTCGCGCACCTGCGACACCGAACCCGGCGCCGCGGTCAACGTTTCGGTCCAGATGGTCTGGATCGAGTCGATGATCAACACGTCAGGTCGGCTGCTCGCGGCCTCACCGAGGATGCGCTCGATCGAGGTTTCGGCCAGCGCCTCCAATCCATCCAGCACGATGCCAAGTCGTTGCCCGCGCGACGCGACCTGGGCCAATGATTCCTCGCCGGTCACGTACAAGCCGCGCACGCGCTGGCCGATCGCGCCGAGCATCTGCAGCAGCAGGGTCGATTTGCCGATGCCGGGATCGCCGCCGATCAACACCACCGATCCGGTGACGAGCCCGCCACCGAGCACGCGATCGAGTTCGGCGATGCCAGTCGCGACGCGCTGCTCCGCCTCGGTCGCGACCGCGGTCAGTCGGGTGACTTTTGCGGCATCCACCGCGCCGGCATAGCTGCCGCGCGGATTGACCGCCACCGATTTCGCCGCCGGCTGCACCACGAATTCGCTCAGCGTGTTCCACACGCCGCACTCCGCGCACTGGCCCTGCCACTTGTTGTGCTCGGCGCCGCACTCGCTGCAGACGTAGGCGGTCCTGGCCTTGGCCATCAGCTGTCGTCCTCGACGAAACGCACGCGCCGCGTCACGCCACAGGTGAGTTCGTAGCCGATCGTGTCGGCGTGCCCGGCGACTTCCTCGACCGGCAGGCCGCGGCCCCAGAGCACGACCGGATCGCCGATCGCGGCATCCGGATGCGCGCGCAGGTCGATCGTGATCAGGTCCATGGAGACGCGGCCGGCCAGGGTCGCGCGTGTGCCGTTGACCAGCACCGGTGTGCCGGATCCGGCGTGGCGCGGGTAACCATCGCCATAGCCGATCGCGGCGACGCCGATGTGCATGTCCTCGGGCGCTGCCCAGGTCGCCGCGTAGCCGACGTGTTCGCCGCGATGCACGCGATTGATCGCAACGAGTCTTGTCGACAAGGTCATCGCGGGCCGGAAGCCGAAGTCGGCGCCGATCCTGCCGGCGACGACCGACATGCCGTACAGCGCGCCGCCGGGACGCACCCATTGGCCCTGTGCCTCGGGCCAGGCGAGGATGCCGGCCGAATTCGACAACGAGCGCTCGCCCTCGATTCCGGCGACAGCGCCGTCGAAGCGCTCGATCTGCTGTGCGGTCAGTGCGTCGTCGAACACGTCCGAGTTCGCGAAGTGGGTCATCAGCGCGATGTCCCTGTCGACACAAGGCAACGCACGCAGCGTGGCATATGTCTCGCGGGCGCGCCCGGGCGCGAAGCCGAGGCGATGCATGCCGGTATCGAGTTTCAGCCAGATCCGCAGCAGGCGCGGGTCGCGGTCAGCCGCGAGCAGGCCGATCTGCGCATCGCAGTGCACGACGCTATCCAGGCGCAGCCGGCGCATCTCGGCCAGATCGCCGGCCTCGTCGAAGCCGGACAGCACGACGATACGCTGCGATACGCCCGCCGCGCGCAGGCGCTGGCCGTCGGCGATACCGGCAACGCCGAACGCGTCGGCGCCCTCGAGCGCGCGCGCAACGCGCTCGAGGCCGTGCCCATAGCCGTCGGCCTTGACCACCGCCATCACCCGCGCGCCGGGACTGAGCTGGCGCACGCGGCGCAGGTTCTCGCGCAGCGCGCCGAGGTGGATCGTCGCGCAGGTGGCGCGCATGGTCAGTGTTCTCCTTGCGTGCGCAGGATCATGCCAATCCAAAGGTCGACGCAGGAGCGCACCCTGTGCGCGAATGCCGTGCGACGATGCAGGTGCGATCGCCCACAGGGTGGGCTCCTACGAAACCGAGGAAACAACACATCGATGCATCACTCGAACGTACCCGAGTAGCTCCCGCCCGCGAAATTCTCGAACTTCGTGTACTCGCCGAGGAACGCGAGCGTCACCGAGCCGATCGGACCGTTGCGCTGCTTGCCGATGATGATCTCGGCGGTGCCCTTCTTCGCCGACTCCTTGTCGTAGACCTCTTCGCGGTAGATGAACAGGATCACGTCGGCGTCCTGCTCGATCGCACCCGACTCGCGCAGGTCGCTCATCACCGGGCGTTTGTCGGTGCGCGACTCGAGTGAGCGGTTGAGCTGCGACAGCGCGATCACCGGGATATCCAGCTCCTTCGCCAGCGCCTTCAGGCTGCGCGATATTTCTGAAATTTCGGTGGCGCGATTCTCCTTGTTGCCGGGCACCTGCATCAGCTGCAGGTAGTCGATCACGATCATGCCGAGATCGTGCTCGCGCTTCAGGCGCCGCGCGCGCGCGCGCAGTTCCCCGGGCGAAAGCGCCGGCGTGTCGTCGATGAAGATCTTCGCCTCGCTGAGCAGGGTGATCGCGTTGGTCACGCGCGGCCACTCCTCCTCGGCAAGATCGCCGGTGCGCAGGTGCTGCTGGTTGATGCGGCCGAGCGAGGAAATCAGGCGGAACGCGAGTTGCGACGCCGACATTTCCATCGAGAAGATCGCGACCGCCTTCCTGGTCTTCAGCGCCGCGTATTCGGCCATGTTGACCGCCAGTGCGGTCTTTCCCATCGATGGCCTGGCCGCAACGATGATCAGGTCGGACGGCTGCAGGCCGGCAGTCAGCTCGTCGAGATCGGTGAAGCCGGTCGGCAGGCCGGTGACCGAGCCGCGATTCTCGTAGCGTTGATGCAGGATCTGGAACGCATCCTTGACCGCGGCGCGCATCGTCACGAAACCCTTGCGTCCGCGCGCGCCGGCCTCGGCGATGTGGAACACCTTCTGTTCGGCGACTTCGAGGAGTTCCTGGCTGGAACGCCCCTCGGGGACGAATGCGTCGCCGGCGATCTCGGTACCGGCATCGATCAGCTGCCGCAGCACGGATTTCTCGCGCACGATGTCCGCGTACGCGGTGATGTTCGCCGCGCTCGGCGTCGAGTTCGCGAGTTCGATCACATAGCTCGCACCGCCGACGAGTTCGGCGAGGTTCTGCGCCTGGAACCAGTCGCCGAGGGTGACCGCGTCGTACGGCATGCCCTTGTTCGACAGGTCGCCGATCGCGCGGAAGATCAGGCGATGGTCCTTGCGGTAGAAATCGTCCTCGGTCAGGCGATCTGCGATGCGATCCCAGGATTCGGGCGCCAGCATCAGGCCGCCGAGCACGGCTTGCTCGGCATCGATCGAATGCGGCGGCACGCGCAACGCTTCGATATTGGCGACGTTTCTGCGTTCGGTCAGGGGCATGCGTGCATGTCGGGCGAGAGGGATTTGCGATCCCGCATCATCATCCAGCGGCGTCTCAACTGTCGAGACAACAACCCTGTGGACAACCTGTGCTTAAAAGACCGGACGCGAATACACGCGGATCGGTGCGCACGGAACCGGATCCGGATCCGCGCTCATCCGCCTTGATCCGCGTCCTCCGTGGGCAATGCTCTGCGCACGGAAACAGAAACGGGCGCCCTCGCGGACGCCCGTCTCATGCAGCGGACCTGGTGGTCGATGGGTGCGGATCAATCCTCGCTGAGGATGACGACTTTGACCATCGCCTGTACGTCGGCGTGCAGGTACACCGGCACCTCGAACTCGCCGATATGGCGCAACGGGCCTTCGCTCATCACGACCTCGCTCTTGTCGAGCGCAGTGCCGGCAGCGGTGAACGCCTCGGCGATGTCGCGCGGACCGACCGAACCGAACAGCTTGCCTTCCGGACTCGCGTTGGCCCTGATCGTGACCGATGCGTTCTCGAACTGCGCCCGGCGCGCCTCGGCGCCGCCGAGTTGCTGGATCGCCTTCGCCTCGTATTCGGCGCGGCGCTTCTCGAATTCCTCGAGATTCACGGTGGTCGCGGCGGCGGCCTTGCCCTGCGGCACGAGATAGTTGCGACCGTAGCCCGGCTTGACCTTGACCTTGTCGCCGAGGTTGCCGAGATTCTTCACTTTCTGCAGGAGGATGAGTTCCATGGTTTTTCCTATTCGTTAGCGTCGGTGTACCGGCGCAGCTTGCGCTGTCCGAATGTCGTTTGCGGATGGTGTCAATGCGAATCGCTGTAAGGCAGCAGGGCGAGGAAACGCGCGTGCTCGACCGCGGTGCCGAGCATGCGCTGGTAGCGCGCCTTGGTGCCGGTGATGCGGCTCGGCACGATCTTGCCGGTCTCGCTGATGTACTGGCGCAGCATGTTGAGATCCTTGTAGTCGATCTCGGTCACGCCTTCGGCGGTGAAGCGGCAGAATTTCTTGCGGCGAAAGAACTTGGACATGGGTGTTTCTCCGGATGACGGGACGGGCGCTTATTCGGCGGCGGGTTCGGCGGGAGCCGAGACGGCTTCCTCGCGCGGCGCGCGCTCGCGACGCGGACGCGGCTCGTCGTCGTCGCTGCCGAAACCGAAACCTTCGTCGTCGCGGCGTCCGCGGCGATCGCCCTTGTCGTCCTTGTTCTTCATGATCGGCGACATCTCGGTCACCGGACCTTCGCGGGTCACGATCAGGTGACGCAGCACCGCATCGTTGAAGCGGAAGCCGGCCTGCAGCTCGGCGAGCACGGCCGCGCCGCACTCGATGTTGAGCAGCACGTAGTGCGCCTTGGCCAGATGCTGGATCGGATATGCGAGCTGGCGGCGACCCCAATCCTCGAGGCGATGGATCTTGCCGTCGGCGCCTTCGATCAGCCCCTTGTAGCGCTCGATCATCGCGGGCACCTGCTCGCTCTGGTCAGGGTGGACCAGAAACACGACTTCATAGTGACGCATGTCGACTCCTCGTGGGTACCCGCACGGAAATCCGCGTGGGCAGCCTCCCGACGCACGGTGAGGCAAGAACCCCGTTTTGCGACCGGGGAACCGCACATGATAGGCGACGCGTGTTTTTGTTGCAAGCCACTGAAAGACAAGGTGCGCCGTGGCGGGCGGACATTCCTGGGCAAGGACCGCGACGTGCGTTCAGCGCACCCGTCCGCGCCGTCGGTGTCCAACCTGGCCGGCGGCGCATCCGCGCGCCCGGGGCGGTTGCTCGGACCGCCCTCAAGCGATGCTGTCGACCGTGAAACTCTCGCCGCAGCCGCACTCGCCGGTCGCGTTCGGATTGCGGAATACGAACGCCGCATTCAGGCCGGTGCGCTGGAAGTCGATTTCGGTACCGTCGACGAAGGGCAGCGCCTTGGCGTCGACGACGAGGCGCAGGCCGTCCTGCTCGAAGACCTGGTCGTTGTCGGCGATGGCCTCGGCCAGATCAACCGTGTAGCCGAACCCCGAACAGCCGGTGCGCTTGATGCCGAAGCGCACGCCGAGCGCGGCCGGCGTCCTGGCGAGGAAGTCGTGCATGCGCTGGCGTGCGGCGGAGGTGATCTGGATGGTCATGGTCTCGAACGCAGTTGGGGCGCCGTTCGCCCTGAAATATCGAAGGCGCGCCGCCGGGACATTCTAGCGCATGCGGCGGCGCGGCGGCCGATTCCGCTATCATGCCGGCCCCACGAATGGGGCGTCCGCGCTCCGCTGAACTGGGCGCTCGAGCCAGGAGTTTCAAGCTATGTCGGTACCCGGTGGCAGCGCGGTCGAGGCGCGAATCGTCGACGTGAAGCACGCGCTGTCTGGCGCGGTTGCGCCGGGCACCAGGGTGAGGATGCGCGGCTGGGTGCGCACGCGCCGCGATTCCAAGGCCGGCCTGTCGTTCGTCAATCTCAGCGACGGCTCCTGCTTCGACACGATCCAGGTCGTCGCGCCCGCGTCGCTGGCGAACTACGAGAACGAAGTCATGCGCCTGACTGCCGGCTGCGCGATCGTCGCCGACGGCGAGTTGATCGCCTCGCAGGGCAAGGGCCAGGCGTTCGAGCTGCAGGCGAGCGCAATCGAAGTGGTCGGCTGGATCGACGACCCGGAAACCTACCCGATCCAGCCCAAAGCGCATTCGCCGGAATTCCTGCGCGAAGTCGCGCACCTGCGTCCGCGCACGAACCTGTTCGGCGCGGTTTCGCGCGTACGCCACACGATCGCGAACGCGATCCACCGCTACTTCGACGAGAACGGCTACTTCTGGGTCAACACGCCGATCATCACCGGCTCGGATACCGAGGGCGCCGGCGAGATGTTCCGCGTCTCGACGCTCGACCTGATGAACCTGCCGCGCACCGACAGCGGCGCAATCGACTTCCGCAAGGACTTCTTCGGCAAGGAAACCTTCCTCAGCGTGTCCGGCCAACTCAATGTCGAAGGCTATTGCCTCGCGCTCAGCAAGGTCTACACGTTCGGGCCGACCTTCCGCGCCGAGAATTCGCACACCACGCGCCATCTCGCCGAGTTCTGGATGGTCGAACCCGAGATCGCGTTCGCCGATCTCGCCGAGAACGCGCGCGTCGCCGAGGATTTCCTGAAGTTCGTCTTCCGCATGGTGCTCGCTGAGCGCCCGGACGACATGGCGTTCTTCGCCGAACGCGTGGAGAAGACCGCGATCTCGCGGCTCGAGGCGATCATCGCGTCGTCGTTCGCGCGCATCGACTACACCGACGCGGTCGATATCCTGAAAAAGTCCGGAAGGACATTCGATTACGCGGTCGAATGGGGCGCGGACCTGCAGACCGAACACGAACGCTTTCTGACCGAGCAGCATTTCGGCGGCCCGGTCGTGGTCACCAACTATCCGGAAAGGATCAAGGCGTTCTACATGCGCCTCAACGAGGACAACCGCACGGTCGCCGCGATGGACGTGCTCGCGCCCGGCATCGGCGAGATCATCGGCGGTGCGCAGCGCGAGGAACGCCTCGACGTGCTCGACCGGCGCATCGCGCAGTTCGGCCTCGATCCGAAAATGTATTCCTGGTACCGCGACTTCCGCCGCTACGGCACCGTGCCGCATGCGGGCTTCGGCCTCGGCTTCGAACGCCTGGTCGTCTATGTCTGCGGCCTCGCCAACATCCGCGACGCGGTCCCGTATCCGCGCACGCCCGGTTCAGCGGAGTTCTAGTGGCCTGTAACAGAGGAAGTGGAACAGGGACCGCGCCGGGATCGTGGTGCTGGGTGCCGGTCCGGAATGAGGCCCATGGCTGGAGCCATGCGCCGATTGAGGACCCAGCGCAGCGCCGCGAGACCCAGCGAGCTGCTTCCGGTTCCTCTGTTGCAGGCCACGAGACCATGTCCGGGCTCGTCCATCCTCGACTCATCCAGAAGCGCTTCGCCCGGGTACCTCGGCGATGACCGCGCTGGCGCTGCGCGATTTTCTGCTGATCTGCGGCCTCGGTCTGGTCGTCGCCGGCCTCACCGCCTACGTCATCACCTGGATGCTGGTCGCGGTTCATCTGCGCGATCATCATGCGCACGAACACGCGCGCCTCGGCGGTTTCCTGTTTGCGCCGCACGCGTTTGGCTGGTATCTCGGCGCGCGCTGGCGCGCGCTGCACGACCGCGGCCTCAGTGCGCTCGCGGTGCTCGGCAGCATCGGTGCCTGGGCCATCGTCGTCGGCGCGATCGTCGCGATCGGTTCCAAGCTGCTCGCATTCGGCACCGGTACCGCATGAGCACGGGCGCGCAATGGTGGCTGGCCACACTCGGCGATACCCTGGTCTGGGCGCGCCTGGACGTGCTCGATGACGGTATCGCCGAAGTCCTCGACAGCGACGGCCGCACGCTGCGCTACGACGATGAAGCGACCGCACGCATGGCGCTGCTGGATGCCGAATACCGCGCGTTCGACGGCATCGACGAGGACGATGCTGAACTGCTCGGCTTCGACCTCGAAGAGATCGAGCCACCGCGCGGCGACAGCGACGAGGAATTGTTGCCGCGCATGGTGCACAAGCTGTCGCCGCGGTATTGACACGGGGTCGTCGTTCCGGCGCAAGCCGCAACCCGGCGCGGGGAAGCCGCTGG
>JBIODY010000042.1:0-11269 GCA_044445505.1 Lysobacterales bacterium | reverse complement strand
GTCGGGCTCTTGACCCGCTCGCCGACACCAAGCGCCTGCAGCAACGCGCGTGCGAAGGTGGTCTTGCCGGCGCCCAACTCGCCGGCCAGATGGATCACGCCACCACGGCGGGCGGCGGGCGCGAGAGTCGCCGCCAGCGCGGTCAGTCGCGCTTCGTCGACTTCGGCAATCACCAGCGGCTCGCTCATGGCTTCATGCATTGCCAGCGGCCGTTGACGAGCAGGCGCAGCGGTGCGAACAGGTCGCTGGCGACCAGACCGCGCGGCGCCGTGCCCGCGGCGATGTCGCCCGCACGCGCGTGCACCGCGACTCCGAGCCGCGCCGCGTCCCATGGCAGCAGGCCCTGCGCGAGCAATGCGGCCACGACGCCGGTCAACAAGTCGCCCATGCCGCCGGACGCCATGCCCGGGTTGCCCCAGGGACATACCGCGACCCGACCCTGGCGGTCCGCAATCAGGCTGCCCGCGCCTTTCAGCACGACCACGGCCGCATAGCGTGCGGCGAGCGTGCGCACCGCGGCGAAGCGGTCGCGCTGGACCGTCGCGGTGTCGCAACCGAGCAGGCGCGCGGCCTCACCCGGATGCGGCGTGAGTACGCAAGGCATCGACAGGGCACGCGGCTGCTTCGCCAGCAGGTTCAATGCGTCGGCGTCGATGACCAGCGGCTTGCCCGCGCCGAGAGCGGCGTGGAACAACGCGTGGGCCCATGCGTCCTGGCCGAGGCCGGGACCTATCGCGACGACGCTTGCGCGCTCCAGCAGCGGCGCGAGCGCGACCGCATCGTCATCGACGCCTCGTGCCATCAGTTCGGGGCATGCGGCATTGAGCGCGCCGGTGTTCGAGGCACGTGTCGCGACACTGACCAGGCCGGCGCCGCTGCGCAGCGCGGCTTCGCCACTCAGGCGGATCGCTCCGCCCATGCCTTCATTGCCACCGACCGCGAGCACATGTCCAAAATCGGATTTGTTCACATTGCCGCGCCGCGGCGCGAGCAGGCGCGCAATCGAGTCGTCAAGAAGATCCGCGTCGGCCACGCTGTCCGCGTAGGCGGCATCCGGCAGATCGAGGGTGGACAGCTCCAGGGCACCGCAGGCATCGGCGCCATCCGCGGTGAACAGGCCGCGTTTCCAGGCCACAAAGCTGATCGTCGCATCCGCGCGCACGCAGGAACCCGCCCGCGCCCCGCGGTCCGCATCGAGACCGGACGGCACGTCGAGCGCGAACACCGCATGTCCGGCTGCGCGAAGTCGGCCTATCAACTCGGCGGCCGTGCCGCCTACCGGCCGCTTCAATCCGGAGCCGAACAAGCCGTCGACGCAGACATCCGCAGCGGGAACGACGGTGCCGGCGCCGGCGACTTCGATTCGACCTCCCGCAGCGACGAACGCTTCGCGCGCACGTTGGGCATCATCCGTCGATCGTGCCGCGAGCGCGATCGCCTCGACCGCGAATCCCCCACGCAGCGCCTCGGCACCGAGCAGAAATGCGTCGCCGCCATTGTTGCCATTACCGGCGAGCAGCACGACGCGGCGCGCACCGGGCCAGCGTCGGGAAAGACTGGCGAGGGCAGCCGTCGCAGCGCGTTGCATCAGCTCGAAAGCCGGGATGCCCAGGCGTTCGATCGCGACCCGGTCGATGCAGCGCACCTGGTCGACGGTATACAGCGCGGTGAGGCGGTTGTCGGCGGACATGACGTGATTCTAGCGAGGCGCATCCATCCGCGCGCTATGCTGACCACCGTCCCGGAATGCCTGCGCATGACCACGATCGACCACCACGCACTCGCCGCCGACATCCGCCGCTGGGGCGCCGATCTCGGTTTCCAGAAAGTCGGCGTGGCCGGCATCGAACTCGACGACGACGAGACGCACCTCGTGAACTGGCTCGACGCCGGCTACCATGGCGAGATGGACTACATGGCGCGCCATGGCGCCAGGCGCAGCCGCCCGGCCGACCTGCAGCCCGGTACCGTGCGCGTGATCTCGGTGCGCATGGACTACGCGCCGCCCGGCATCGCGAATGCGTGGGACGTGCTCGGCGATGGCGAGCGCGCCTATGTCTCGCGCTACGCGCTCGGTCGCGATTACCACAAGCTCCTGCGCGCGCGCCTGCAGAAACTCGCCGAACGGATTGCCGGTGTGACCGGTCCGTTCGGGCATCGGGTGTTCACCGATTCGGCGCCCGTGCTGGAGAAGGCGCTGGCACGCAACGCGGGGCTCGGCTGGATCGGCAAGCACACCTTGCTGCTCAGCCGCGACGCCGGATCGTGGTTCTTTCTCGGCGAGATCTACACCGACCTGCCGCTGCCACTCGACGAGCCGGAAACCCCGCATTGCGGCACCTGCACTCGCTGCATCGATATCTGCCCGACGCACGCGATCATCGCGCCGTATCAGCTCGACGCCCGGCGCTGCATCTCGTACCTGACCATCGAATCGCGGGGTCCGATCCCGCAGGAACTGCGTCCGTTGATCGGCAACCGCATCTTCGGCTGCGACGACTGCCAGCTGGTGTGTCCATGGAACAAGTTCGCCCACCCTGCATCGGAGGCCGATTTCGCGCCGCGCCACGGCCTCGACGGCGCTGCCCTGGTCGAATTGTTCGCGTGGAACGAGCAGGAATTCCTCGAACGCACCGCCGGCATGGCGATCCGCCGCACCGGCTACGCGGGTTGGCTGCGCAATATCGCCACCGCGCTCGGCAATGCACCGCCGACGCCGGCGGTCATCGCAGCGCTGCGCTCACGCGCCGACGACGCCTCGGAGCTGGTGCGCGAACATGTCGCATGGGCATTGCAACAGCACCAAAAGAAATCTGCCTTTAGTTGAGAAGTGCGGCCAAGGATGGTCGCTTCTTGACCTTCGCGATCAAGGACGATCGCAAGAAATATCTGGAAGTGCGGTCAGGATGACCGCTCTGAATCTGCGATCAGGGAAGATCGCAAAGGCAAACCCTGCTTCGGGATCGACTGGTTCGTGTGCGTCACCTTGTTGTGGCGATCGACATAGACCAGTTGCGGTTTGTGAAGCACCGCTTCGGCTTCGCTGTAAGCGCCATACGCACAGATGATGATGATGTCACCCGGCTGTGCGCGGTGTGCGGCGGCGCCGTTGATCGAGATCACGCCGGAGCCCTCGTCGGCGCGGATCGCGTAGGTCGAGAAGCGCTCGCCATTGTTCACGTTATAGATGTGGATCTGCTCGTATTCGCGGATGCCCGAGGTGTCGAGCAGATCGCCATCGATCGCGCACGAACCTTCATAGTGCAACTCGGCCAAGGTCACCGTGGCACGATGGATCTTCGCCCTGAGCATGTTGAGATGCATGGAGTTCTCCACATGTTGCGCTCGCGCAACATGCGCGGGAATGCCGATTATATCAAAGCATGTGCTATTGCAGCATGCGTGTCGTGGCGATCGCGCAATCCCAGCAAGTCATTGATCCTTATATTATAACAGGCAAAAAAAACCCTCGTGCGATTGCCGCGACGAGGGTTTCAATCGGAGTGACGATTACCTGAATGCGCCCTGCTGTCCCCGGGAGCAACGACTGACGTTGCAGAAATCTCGAAGACAGTTGGGAGAATACCACAGGTCGGGACAAAAACACCACGCCGACGACAGAAATTTTCAGGGTTCCGATGCGTCGGCCGATGCGGATCGACCCATCAACCAGGAAGAACGAATCCTCACCCGTCGAAACGCAGATTGTCGATGAGCCGAATCGAACCGAGCCGCGCGGCAATCAACCCGATCAGGTCATCGCGATGGCCATCCGGTACCGGCCCGAGATCTGCCGCACGACGGATCACTGCATAGTCCGGAATCAGTCCGGCCTGTTCGAGGCGGGTCCGCGCCTCCTGCTCGATCGCAGCCAGGGGCCGGGTCGGGACGCTCGCGCGTTCGCGCATCCATTGCAGCGTCGCATGGATCGCTCCGGCGCGTTCGCGCTGCACGGTGTCGAGGTACTGGTTGCGCGAACTCATCGCCAGGCCGTTCGCTTCGCGGGCGATCGGCGCACCGACGATCTCGATGGCATAGCCGAGGTCGCGCGCCATGCGCCGGATCAGCAGCAGTTGCTGGTAGTCCTTCTGTCCGAATACCGCGACATCCGGTTGCACGAGATTGAACAGTTTCGCGACGACCGTCGCGACGCCATCGAAATGTCCAGGCCGGATCGCGCCTTCGAGCAGATCGCGGAGCTCGGGTACGCTGACCCGCACGCTGCGTTCCGCGCCGAATGGATACAGGTCTTCGACCGCCGGCTGGAACAGCAAATCGCAGCCCTGCGCCGCGAGACCGGCTGCGTCCGCGTCCGGCGTACGCGGATAGCGTGCGAAATCCTCGTTCGGGCCGAACTGGGTCGGATTCACGAATACGCTGGCGACGACGACATGCGCGCGCTCCCGCGCACGATCGATCAATGAGTAGTGGCCGGCATGCAGGTTGCCCATGGTCGGTACGAAACCGACGCGGCGCCCACTGCGGCGGACATCGGCGACCCACGCGTGCAGCTCATCGTTTCGGGTGACGGTCTGCATTGAGAAACCTCTGGTCGACTCACGATATTCCGCACGCCATGGACGGCGCGCTCGCGAATCGAGCACGTGCATGCGCGATTCGCGGAGCCGCGGCTGATCGAGCCCATCCTGGGCTCGATCAGACCTTCCATGGCATTTCAGTAACTGTGTTCGGCGGCTGGAAACTCGCCGCTGCGGACCGCGCACGCATAGGCGGCGACTGCATCCACGACGGAATGCGTATCGGCGAGGAAGTCCTTGGCGAAACGCGGACGCTTGCCGGGCGTGATGCCGAGCAGATCGTGGATTACCAGGATCTGCCCGTCACAGCCGGCACCGGCACCGATGCCGATGGTCGGAATGGCCAGCTCGCGGGTGATCTCGGCCGCGAGCGTGGCGGGCATGCATTCGAGCACGAGCAGGTCGGCGCCGGCATCCTGCACCGCGCGCGCATCGGCCTTCAGCCGCTGCGCCGCGACACTGTCGCGGCCCTGCACGCGATACCCGCCGAGCCGATGCACCGACTGCGGGGTCAGGCCGAGATGCGCGCAGACCGGCACCTCGTGGCGTGCCAGCGCGTGGATCACCTCGCATACCCAATCCGCGCCTTCGAGCTTGACCATCGCCGCGCCGCCCTCGGCTACCAGCCGTGCAGCATTGGTCAATGCCGTCGCCGGATCGCGGAAACTCATGAACGGCAGGTCGGCGACCAGCAGCGCGCGACGCAGCCCGCGCGCGACGCAGGCGGTGTGATAGACCATCGCGTCCATGCTGACCGGCAGGGTACTCGCATGGCCTTGCACGACCATGCCGAGCGAATCGCCAACCAGCACCAGGTCGACGCCGGCTTCGTCGAGGCGCGCCGCGATACTTGCGTCGTACGCGGTCAGGGCGACGATCTTCTCGGCGCGTCGCTTGCGCTCGTGGAGTTCAGGCACGGTCAGCGGCACGCCGGGTACGGCATTGACATTCATGGTATCGATCGCAAGGCGACGTCGGACGCGCATTATCGGTCCGACGGCGCGATCTTTGAAAGACGGCGAACAATCGTCCGTTCGGCGGCTCAGCCGATCGGCACGCACCCGGTCGCATCGACCTGCGCGAGCAGATCGCGTACGGCGCCGGCGCCGGGAATCGCGAGATTCGCATCGAGCTCGGCCAGCGGCACCAGCACGAATGCGCGCTCGGCGATGCGCGGGTGCGGCAGGATCAGACCGGCTTCGGCGGACTGCCGGTCGCCGTACAGCAGCAGATCGAGATCCAGCGTGCGCGGTCCCCAACGCGTGTCATCGCGGCGGCGGCCCTGTGCGCGTTCGATCGCGAGCAGCGCGTCGAGCAGCGCGCGTGGCCCAAGGGTCGTCGCGAGTTCGGCCACCGCATTGACGAACGCAGGCTGTTCGGTGATGCCCCACGGCGCGGTGCGATAGAGACGCGAGTGCCGCAGCAGACGCGACTGCGGCAGTCGCGCGAGCGCGCCGAGCGCTCGCCGGACCTGGGCCGCCGGATCGTCGAGATTGCTGCCCAGGCCAATGCAGGCGAGTACCGACGCTTCAGTCGGAACCATCTTCCGCCTGCGTCTCCGCGCCTCCTGCCGAGCGTGCCTTGTGCCGGCGTCGGCGCGGGCGCTTGCGCCTGGTGGTCGGCGCGGCGACGTCCACGGATGGCGCCGGCACCGCGGCGACACGTTCCGAAAGCGCGGCTTGATCGAGCTGCTGCGCTTCGGTCCACCATGCGGCCAGTTCGGGCAATTCCGGCGATTCATCGACGCGCAGCAGCAGGAAATCGTAGGCAGCGCGAAAGCGCGGGTGTTCGAGCAACCGGAAGGCGCGCTTCTTCGTGCGCTGCGTGAAGCGACCCTGGAGCATCCAGATCTCCTCGATCGCGATGGTGAAACGGCGTGGTATCGCGACCCGCTGCGCCTGCTCGCGCAGCACGCGATCGGCCGCATGTGGCCACGCGATCGCCGCCTCCATGCCGTCCTCGATCAGCGCATGTGCGGCGACGCGCACCGGCTCCCACAGCATTGCGGCGAACAGGAACGCCGGCGTGACCGGCTTGTCCTCGCGCACGCGTGCATCGGTACTGGCGAGGGTCTGCTCGACCAGGCGCCGGAACGACGAATCGGCATGCCCGGCGAGCACGCGCGCCGTGGCCGGGAACACGTGCTTGAGCAGATCGTGGCGCTCAAGCGTGCGGAAGCTCGCGAGGCCATAGCCGCCGAGGAACAACTTCAGCGCCTCGTCGAACAGGCGTGCCGGCGGCGCCTCGTTGAGCAAGACACCGAGCGTCGCGAACGGTGCGGCGGTTTCCGCCGCGATCTCGAACTCGAGCTTCGCGGCGAGTCGCGCCGCACGCAACATGCGTACCGGATCCTCGCGGTAGCGTTGTTCCGGATCGCCGATCAGCCGCAGCACGTGCTGTTCGAGGTCGGCCATGCCGCCGACCGAATCGCGCACGCTGAAATCGGCGATGTCGTAATACAGCGCATTGACGGTGAAATCGCGGCGCACCGCATCTTCCTCGATGCTGCCGTAGACATTGTCGCGAACGATGCGCCCGTCCACGAGATGACGGTCGCCGCTGCCGTCATCGCTGCTGCCGCGGAATGTCGCGACTTCGACGATCTCGCGTCCGAACACCACATGCGCGAGGCGGAAGCGCCGGCCGATCAGGCGGCAGTTGCGAAACAGCGCGCGCACCTGTTCGGGCGTCGCATCGGTGGCGATGTCGAAGTCCTTCGGGTGGCCGCCAAGCAGCAGATCGCGCACCGCGCCACCCACCAGGAAGGCCTGGAAGCCCGCCTCATTCAGGCGATACAGCACGCGCAGCGCACCGGAGGAGATGCTCTTGCGCGAAATCGAATGCGCGGCTCGCGGAATGATGCGGAACGACCCTGCGGCCGCTGTGTCGTGTACGTTGCGTTCCAAGGTCATCCGCCGCTGCCGCTCCGTTGTCATGTCGCAAAACCGGGCATCCCCGGATCGAGTGCGGGGCAGGCTCCGCCGCGACTCGCAAACAAACGCTCGTGGCAAAGCCGCGCCACGTGCGTCGCATCGAAAACACGTGGGTGTCGATGCAATGGCACTCCATGTGCCGGACCGGTTCTCGAACCGCCGCCGGTTTCCCGCCCGTTATCGATTCGTTATACTACGCGGCTCGGCAATTCCAAAACGCGCTCCCTTCGTCTAGTGGCCCAGGACACCGCCCTCTCAAGGCGGGAACACGAGTTCGAACCTCGTAGGGAGCGCCAGTCCTTGGCTGCAGCAATCCGTGCGGTCATCGGTGACCGCGGGAATCAGCAAGCAGCCATCCATCGCTGCACTTTCAAGAAAAGCCAGTCAACATGCCCTTCGTCGTCACCGAGAACTGCATCAAGTGCAAGTACACCGACTGCGTCGAGGTGTGTCCGGTCGACTGCTTCCATGAAGGCCCGAATTTCCTCGTGATCGATCCCGAGGAGTGCATCGATTGCACGTTGTGCGAGCCGGAATGCCCCGCCAACGCGATCTTCCCCGAGGACGACGTTCCCGGCGGCCAGGAAAGCTTCATCGCGCTCAACGCCGAGCTCGCGAAAGCGTGGCCGGTGCTGACCGAGCGCATCGATGCTCCGGCCGATGCCAAGGACTGGGACGGCAAACCCGACAAACTGGGCTTGCTGCAGCGCTGACCGATCGCGCCGTCCACGGATCGGGCATCGCGCACGATCCGTGCATGCCGGATCTTCAGGACAATCGCTGGCGCAGGGTAGCGAGCAGCGAACGCGCTGCATCCCGCGAAGCCTCGTCGCCTGCGCCCTCGACGTTGACCTTGCTGCCGCTGCCATCCGCGCTGACGTGGACGGTCAGCTGCACTTTCGCGGTTTGCTTGTTGCCGGCATGTCCGAGCGTGATCGCACGCTTGAACCAGCCGGGTTTGCTTATGGTGTGCCCGGTCGTCTCGACCGTATAGGCGCGGCCGGCCTCGTCGCGACTGAGGATCGTCGCCGCGCCCGAGCGTTCGAGCGCCAGGCCCACGCGCGACCAGGTGTTTTCCACGCTGTCGGTCACTTGCAGACCATCGCCGCCAAGGCTGACGCCAGCGACTGCCGTCGATGGCGGGGGCGCCGCGGTCGGCGCTGCCGCCGATGGCGAAGCCGTCGCAGTACCCGCCGCGGGCGTCGAGGCGGACACCGATGGAACGACCAGCGCGCCGCTGCTGCTCGGCGTGTCGAGATCGGGCGGCACCTCGAGCGGATGTTCCTGAACCGCCTTGCGGTATTCGACGTCCTTCTTGCCGAAATGGCTGTGCAGGAAACCGCAGCCCGTCAACGACGAGCCAGCCACCACGGCAATCAGCAATACCAACGTATTCCGTCTCACGGATACCATCCTGTTTCGATTCGGGCGATTCGCAGCCAAGCCGCTAGTCTACCCGACTGCGCGCGTCGCCTCGACCAGGCCGAGATCGTTCAGCACCGCGCGGGCTTGCGCGTGATGCGCGGCGGACAGTGCCAGCAACGGCAGGCGCAGGTCAGCCATGCCAATGCCGAGCCGGGCCAGGCACCATTTGAGCGGGATCGGATTCGGCTCGGCGCCAAGCAGCGCATACAACGGGTGCAAGCGCTGATCGAGCGCGTCGGTACGCGCTGCGTCGCCGGCCAGCGCGGCCTCGCACATCGCCGCGAAGGCCTGCGGCGCGACGTTCGCCGCGACCGAGACCACGCCATCGGCCCCGGCCCGCAGCGCGTGTGCCGAGGTGGGGTCGTCGCCGGACAGCACGCAAAAACCGGACGCGCGCAGCGCCAGCAGCGCGGCCATGCGCGCCTTGTCGGCCAGCGCTTCCTTGATCCCGACGATGTTGTCGTGGCGCGCGAGCCGCGCAACCGTTTCCGGCAGCAGGTCGCACGCGGTGCGTGCGGGCACATTGTAGAGCACCACCGGCAGGCCGCCGTGTTCCGCGACTTCGATGTAGTGGCGGTACATGCCTTCCTGCGTCGGGCGTACGTAGGCCGGGGCGACGACCAGCGCGGCGTCGACACCGGCCGCTTTCGCGCGCCGCGTCTGCGCGATTGTCTTGCGCGTCGCCGACAGGCCGCTGCCGGCGAGCAGCGGCACCCGGCCGCCGACGTGCACGACCGCGAACTCGAGCAACGCCGAATATTCCGCGTCGTCGAGCGCGGCGGCTTCGCCGGTCGACCCGGCGACCACCAGGGCTCGCGTGCCGCCGGCGAGCTGGTAGTCGATCAACCGGCCGAATGCATCGAGGTCGAGCGCGCCGTCGCCGGAGCGGAACGGCGTCGCCAATGCACAGATGCTGCCGGAAAGGTTCAAGGCCTGATGCGCTGGTTCTGCGGAGCTTCAGATGGTACGGGGGAATGCCCGGACAAGTCCATGTGCGAACCGAGCCGATACGGGCCGGGCCCGCTTCCCTTGCGACCCCCGGGACACGCAAGTATTCTGCGGTTGACGGCACCGGTGGGCGGTGCGGGTGCGGCGGGGCGATGGAATCGTGAAGCAGGCAGGAAAGCAGGCATCCAGCGACACCACGCCGCGCCCCGCGTCGAACGAAAACTACCTGCTCATCAGCGCGTTCGGCGCGGCCGGCAAGTCGCCGCTGGTCACGATCGCAAAGCGTATTGCCGAATGCGGCTGCAATCTGGCCGAAGCGCGTGTGGCCACGCTCGGCAACGAGCTCAGCGTACTCGCGCTGGCGCAAGGAGCGTGGGACGCGATTGCCAAGCTCGAGAATGCGCTGGCCCGGCTCGATCGCGACGGCGAGCTGCGACTGATCCATTTCCGCACCAGCGCGAAGCAGCAGCAGTCGAATCTGCTGCCGTATGTCGTCGAGGTCGTCGCCGCGGACAAGCCGGGCGTGCTGTTCCAGCTCGCCGAGTTCTTCGCCCAGCAGAACATCTCGATCGAGCAGTTGCATTCGACGCGCTACCGCGCGATGCAGACCGGCGCCGACATGTTCTCGGCACAGATCACGATCGGCATACCGACCACGACGCACATCGCGGCGCTGCGCGACGATTTCCTCGAATTCTGCGACGGGCTCAACCTCGATGCGATCATGGACCCGATGAAGTTCTGAAGATGGTGGAGCTCGGCAGGAAGGTTCCAAAACTCAAGGGCGTTCTGCCGGACGGTGGCACGCTCTCGCTTTCCGATCTGCGCGGCCGATGGGTCGTCGTCTATTTCTACCCGAAAGACCACACGCCGGGCTGCACGAACGAGGCGCACGATTTCCGCGACCTCCTTCCTGCATTCCGCAAGCGCGGTTGCGAAATCATCGGCGTCTCGCGCGACTCCGCGCCCTCGCATGCGAAGTTCCGCGACAAGCACGCGCTGCCGTTTGCACTGGTCGCGGACACCGACGAGCAGTGGTGCAACGCGTTCGGCGTGCTCGGCGAAAAGGTGCTGTACGGCAAGCGTTTCATCGGCGTGATCCGCAGCACGTTCCTGATCGACGCAGCCGGCGCCCTGGTCGCCGAATGGCGTCGCGTCAAGGTACCCGGCCACGCGGCCGCGGTGCTCGAACGCCTGACAGGGTGCTGAAAATCACTTTTCATCGATCTGTTGGTGCGATGCAAGGATGCTTCGCTCGCGCGTCAGTCATGCCAATGATTGACGCGCGCAGCAGGTGGCGTGGCTCTGCCGCGACCGTGCGAACCGAAAAAGTCCCGGATGGATTTTTTCTGCATCCGACGCTGACCAGCGTGAGCGTCGCCCGGCATCTTCACTGCTGTTTCCCGCCGCGCACGGCCGCCACCG
>JBIODY010000041.1:0-11276 GCA_044445505.1 Lysobacterales bacterium | reverse complement strand
CCGAGCACACTGAACATGTTGCCGAAGTTGGAACTCGCGGTCATCTTGATGTACTTGAGGATGTTGCCGAACACCTTGCGGCCTTCGAGCACGCCCTCCTCCAGCACCATCAGGCTCTTTTCGAGCAGGATGATATCGGCCGCCTCTTTCGCGATGTCGACCGCGGTGTCCACGGAAATCCCGACGTCGGCCGCGCGCAGCGCCGGGCCGTCGTTGATGCCGTCGCCCATGAAGCCGACCACGTGGCCGTCGCGGTGCAGCGCCTCGATCACGCGTACTTTCTGCTGCGGATTCAGGCGCGCGAAGACCTGGGTGTCGCGCGTCGCGACGGTCAATTCCTCGTCGCTCATCGCCTCGATCTGCGGACCGACCAGATAACGCCCGACCTTGAAATCGACCTGGCGGCACACGTTGCGGGTCACGACATCGTTGTCGCCGGTAAGGATCTTCACCGCGACGCCGTTCTCGTTCAGCGCCCTGATCGCGTCGGCCGCGCTGTCCTTCGGCGGATCGAGGAATGCAATGAACCCCATCAGGGTCAGATCGGTTTCGTCGGCCAGCGAGTAGGCCGCCTTCGCCTCGATCTCGCGCACGCCGAGCGCGATCACGCGGAAGCCGTCGTCGTTCATGTCGCGCGCGACATTGCGCACGTCGGCCAGTGTGTCCGGCGTCGCCGCCTGATCGCCGTGCGCGGTGCGCAGGTCGCTGCAGATCGCGACGGTCTCGGACACCGCGCCCTTCGCGATCAGGAAATGCTGGCCGGCGCGGTTGCGCACGATCACCGACATGCGCCGGCGCGTGAAATCGAACGGCACTTCGTCGATCAGCGTGTATTCGGCCTGCAGACGCTCGCGAATCGCGCGATCGACGCGATCGAGTACGGCCAAGTCGAGCAGGTTCTTGAGGCCGGTCTGGTAATGGCTGTTGAGATACGCGAACTCGAGCACCTGCTCGTCTTCGTCGCCCTTGATGTCGACGTGGTGTTCGAGGATCACCTTGTCCTGGGTCAGCGTGCCGGTCTTGTCCGTGCACAGCACGTCGATCGCGCCGAAGTTCTGGATCGCGTTGAGACGCTTGACGATCACGTCCTTCTTCGCCATCGCCATCGCGCCCTTGGCGAGGTTGATGGTCACGATCATCGGCAGCATTTCCGGGGTCAGGCCGACCGCGACCGCGACCGCGAACATGAACGCCTGCAGCCAGTCGCCCTTGGTGATGCCGTTGATCAGGAACACCACCGGCACCATGACGATCATGAAGCGGATCATCAGCCACGCGAAGCGCTGCACGCCCTTGTCGAAACTGGTCAGCGCACGGCGACCGACCAGGGAGCCGGCGAGCGCGCCGAAATAGGTCTTGCTGCCGGTCGCCGCGAGCAAACCGGTCGCGCTGCCGCTGATCACGTTGCTGCCCATGAAACACAGGTTGCGCGCGTCCAGCGGCGCCTTCGCGTCCGCGTCGACACCTGCGAACTTCTCGACCGGCATCGATTCGCCGGTCAGCGCGGACTGGTTGATGAACAGGTCCTTCGCGGTCAGCAGGCGCAGGTCGGCCGGGATCATGTCGCCGGCAGACAGGTGCACGATGTCGCCGGGCACCAGATGGTCGATCGGCACCTCGGTCTTCTGCGCGACCTGGACCACCGCCTCGTCGCCCTCGTCGCCGCTGTCCGGCGGCTCGGGAATGCGCCGCGCGGTCGCGGTATTGCTGACCATGCTGCGCAGTTGTTCGACCGCGCGGCCGCTGCGCGCTTCCTGGAAGTACGACAGGAACACCGCCATGAACACCATCGCGAGCATGATCGCGGCGCCCACCGCGTCGTCGCCGAGGTAGGAAACGACCGCAAGGACCGCGAGCAGGATATTGATCGGATTGGTGAAGAAACGATGCGCGATCTCGACCAGGAAGGATTTCTTCTTTTCCTGGGCGACGATGTTCGGACCGTACTGCTCAAGGCGTGTCTCGACCTCGGTCGCGTCCAGGCCGTCGCCGTTGACGCCGAGCCGGGCCAGCGCCTGCGCGGCATCGAGATGCACGAATTCGAGCAAGGGATGACTCGACTGCGCACGCGCGGCTTCGCCGCCAAGGCGCGCGGTCGCGGGAACTGCTACGGAGAACAGGCTGAACTCGAACATGGCGACTCCGGAATCGGGCGGGCACTGCGGATCACGCTGCCGCCTCGGGGAATCGCCGGGAACCGCGCCTACTGCGTCGTTGCGACGCGACCGCGATTCATCAGGCTCCGCTCCACGGCGACAGCGCTGCTTCGTCTGTTGCTACTGCAACTGTCCACGGAAGGAACCTCGTTTTGGTACGGATGGCACGCCGGCCTGCGGCGTGGGGCGCGATTATGCCTCAGTTGTCTTTCGGGAAGCTTGCACAACCGCGTTTGCGTCACGTTCCGCCATACGTGACGGATCCGGCTCGCGTGGGCGACCGTCTTTGATGTCCGGATGTACCTCGCAAGCCCACGGTACCGGCCGACCTGCGCTCGATCTACGGTTTCCGGACAGCGCTCGTCAACGACTGAAGTCGCGCCGTGATCGCGTCGAAAAACGTCTCCGGCAATTCCGCCCGCACCGGCACGCACCAGAAATTAGCGGCGGCGAAAGAGGTGCACTTGACCGCGTCCTTCTCGGTCATCAGTACCGGCAAGTCATCGCCGAACGCGAGGTCCGCAGGGCGGAATGCGTGATGGTCGGCGAATGGATGCGCCATCACCTCGATGCCGTGCGCGGCGAGGCTGGTGAAGAAGCGCGCAGGGTTGCCGATCGCGGCGACCGCGTGCACGCGCTGGCCGGCGAACGATTCCAGCGGGCGCGTACCCGCATTGCGAGCCACCGGCACCGCGACCTCGCCGACGAGGCGCATCGCGATCTCGCCCGGCTGCGCGGAACCGCCGTTGCAGACGCGAAACGCGATGTCCTGCAGCCGCGCCATCGGCTCGCGCAGCGGACCTGCCGGCAGCAGGCGCTGGTTGCCGAAGCGACGCCGCCCGTCGATCACGCAGATCTCGATATCGCGCACCAGCGCGGGGTTCTGCAGGCCGTCGTCCGCGATCACGACATCGACCCCGCGCTCGAGCAGCAGCTTCGCGGCTCGCGCGCGATCGCGTCCGACCGCAACCGGAGCGCCGGTGCGGCGGCGAACCAGGCACGGTTCGTCGCCGACGCGCGCGGGCTCGAGCACATCGTCGAGCAGCAGCGGCGCGCGCTGGGTGCCGCCGTAGCCGCGGCTGACCACGCCGGGCCTGAATCCTCGCGCGCGCAGCGCCTCGACCAGCGCGATCACCACCGGCGTCTTGCCGCTGCCGCCGACGGTGAGATTGCCGACCACGATCAGCGGTGCTGCCAGGCGCACGGACCTGCGCCAGCCATGACGGTACGGCGCCAGATGCAACGCGCGCAGGGCTTTGTACACCGGTACCAATGCGCCGAGCCACGCCGGTACGGCGGCAGCGTCGTACCAGATGCGTTCGATGCGCGGTTGCATGGCGCTTGGCAGGAATTTCATCTTTCAGTTGGGCCGGAAGAGCTTACATGCTCGTGGTCCCGGCGGACGCCGGAACCCAGTGCCTGTCTCATGCACATCCCGCAAGGTGCTGGATCCCGGCGCTCGCCGGTACGAAATGCTGCTCGGCTACCGGTTCCCTGCGACCGGCTCGCCATCCTTGTCCTTGAACTGCATGCGGTACAACGCCGCATAGTGACCCCCGCGTGCGAGCAGTTCCGGGTGGGTTCCCCGCTCGACAACGAGCCCGTGGTCGAGCACGACGATCTGGTCGGCGTGCTCGACCGTCGACAGGCGATGCGCGATCACCAGCACGGTGCGATCGCGGATCAGCCGGCTCAGCGCGTCCTGGATCAGGCGCTCGGATTCACTGTCGAGCGCGCTGGTCGCCTCGTCGAGGATCAGGATCGGCGCATTCTTCAGCAGCGCGCGCGCGATCGCGATGCGCTGGCGCTGGCCGCCGGAGAGCAAGGCGCCACCCTCGCCGACCCGGCTATGCAGGCCATCCGGCAGCTGGCGGATGAACTCCATCGCGTTCGCCGCTTCCGCTGCGGCCACGATCTCGGCCTCGCTCGCATCGCCGAGGGCGCCATAGGCGATGTTGTGCGCGACGCTGTCGTCGAACAGGGCCACGCTCTGGCCGACCCAGGCGATCTGCCGGCGCAGGCTGGCCAGTGTGTAATCCTCGAGCGCGCGTCCGTCGATCAGCACGCAACCCGTACCCGGTTCGACGAAGCGCGGAATCAGGCTCGCCAGCGTCGACTTGCCGCTGCCGGAACGACCGACGAGCGCTGTCACGCTTCCCCGTGTGCAGCGCAGATCGATGCCGCGCAACGCGGGCATCGTGGCGCCCGCGTAGGTCAGGTGCACATTCTGGAACTCGATCGCACGCTGCAAGGCGCCGAGTTCGATGCGTCCGCTGTCGCGTTCGCCGGGCATGTCGATCAGGGTGAAGATCTCGTCCGCGGCGGCGAGTCCGCGCTGCAGGTTCGCCTGCACCGTGGTCAGCCGCTTCAACGACGGCAGGATGCCGCCCATGGCGAGGATCAGCGAGGTGAATGCGCCCGGCGTGAGCGTGGCGAGCATCGCCGGGCGTGTCGCGAAATAGATGATCAGGGCCAGCGAAACCGCCGCGATCAGTTGCACCAGCGAACTCGCAAGACCATTGGTCGCCGATACCTTGAGGCCGAGCCGGCGGGTCTGCTCGGCGACCGTGTTGAAGCGTTGCGACTCGTAGGGCTGGGCGCCGAACACCTTGACCTCGCGGTTCGCGCCAACCACTTCCTCGATCACCCCGGTGACCGTACCCATCGAGCCCTGGATGCGCTGGCTGATGCGCCGGTAGCGCCGGCCGACGTAGACCACGAGCGCGCCGACCAGCGGCACCATCACCAGCAGCGCAAGGGTCAGCTTCACGCTGACCCACAGCATCACCGCGATATAGAAGATCACGCTCAAGCCATCGGTCACCGCGACCTTGACTGCCTCGGTGGATGCCTGCGCGACCTGCTCCGAGCTGTAGGTGATCCGCGCGATCTGGTGGCCTGACGATTCGCGGTCGAAGAACGACGAGGGCAGGCGCAGGTAGTGATCGAACACCTGCTGGCGCAATTGCTGCACGACGCCGCGGCCGATGTACGCGGTGCCGTAATCGGTCACATACATCGCGATGCTGCGCACCAGGAACAGCGCGACGATGATGATCGGCATCCAGAAGATGCTGTCGGCATCGCGCGCGATGAACAGATTGTCGAGCATCGGCTTGATCGCGCGCGCGAACAGGCCCATGCAGCCGGCGTCGATGATCATGCCAAGCACCGCGAGGATCGCAACCGGCCAGTAGCGCCGCGTGTAACCGAGCAGCCGGACATAGAGGGCCAGGCCGGAACGCGCAGGCGCGTCCGCGCGCGTCACTTGGCCCCTTCAGCCTGCGTGGTCGCGATCGACAGATGCGTGAAGCCGAGCGCGGCGAGCGCGTCCATCGCGGTGACCACTGCCTGGTGCGGCGTCATGCCATCGGCGCGCAGCATCACCGGACGCTCGTGGTCCTCGCCACCGACCCGCGCAATCGCTTCCTTGAGCGAATCGAGGCCGGGGTTGAGCACCTCGTTGTTGTCGATGAAGAAATGTCCGTCGCGATCGATCATCACGGTCAGCGCATCGCGCTGCTCGCTCTGCTCGGCCGATTCGGCTTGCGGCAGGGTCACCTGCATGCGCGAATGCTGCACGAAGGTCGTGGTCAGCACGAAGAACATCAGCAAGGTCAGCAACACGTCGATCAGCGAGATCACGTTGATCTCGAAATCGTCCTCGCCGCGGGCGGAAGCGATGCGCATGCGATCAAGTTGCGCTACGCGCGACGCGCACCGCTGGCGAGTGGGTCGCGGCCGGCACAGCCGCGATCTCGCTGCTCGCGGTCAACTCATCGGTGAGCAGGAACACCTGGCGTTCCATCTCGACGACCAGGCCGGCAACGCGACTGCGCAGGTAGCGGTGGAACGCATACGCGGGAATCGCGACGCACAGGCCCGCGGCGGTGCAGATCAACGCCTCGCCGATGCCGCCAGCCATCTTCATCGGATCGCCGACACCGCTGACCATCACCGCGAAGAACATCCGGATCAGCCCGAACACGGTACCGAGCAGGCCGAGCAACGGAGAGATGAGCGCGATCGTGCCGAGCGTATTGAGAAAGCGCTCGAGACGGTGCACGACATGCCGGCCGGTGTCCTCGACGCGCTCCTTGATGATCTCGCGCGGGCGGTTGCGCACGCTCAAGGCAGCGGCGAGCAATTCGCCGAGCGGCGAATTCGTGCGCAGCGCGTCCAGATGCTGGGGATCGAGTTTGCGCGTGCGCGCCCACTCGCGTACCTCGGCGCCCAGGCCCGGCGGCACCACGGCCTTGCTGCGCAGGGTCCAGAAACGCTCGAGGATGATCGCCAGCGCGAGCGCCGAGCAGAGCAGGATCGGCAGCATCGCCCAACTGCCGGCCATCAGGATTTCGAACACGGGCCCACCTTCGACAGGGGTTGCGACGAGGCCGCATGATAGCAGCGTGGCCCGCCCGGACTGTGATCGACGATCGATATCTGATCGAGCCCATCCTGGGCTCGATCAGATGCTCGCGTCCGGCGCAGGTCCGGACGCAGCTCCGCGAATCAAGCATCTGCATGCTCGATTCGCGAGCGCGCCGTGCATGGCGCGTCGGTGTTGCCGGTTCGGCTATTCGCGCCAGTAACGGCGGCCGCGCCCGCGTTCCTGCGACGCCAGCCGCGGCGGCGCATGTGCCGGAAATTCGACCTGCAATGCACCGCCTGTCGCGGTGTTCAGCAGCGGCACGCCGGCAGCGCCATAACGGGCGACGACCTGCGGGTTCGGATGTCCGAAACGGTTGCGCCAGCCGGCCGAGACCAGCGCGAGCGCCGGCCGCAACGCGGCGAGAAAGCCCGCGCCGGACGAGGTCTTGCTGCCGTGATGCGGCACGACCAGCACCAGCGGCGCACCCGCGCCGATCTGGCTGGCGACATCGGGTTCGACGCGCCTGCTGATATCGCCGGTCAACAGCAGCCGCCCTGCCGGACCCTCGACCAGCAGCACGCAGGAGCGATCGTTGTCAGGCCCCGCGGCAGCACTGGTGCCGAGCCGTTCGGCGTGCGGATTGAGCACGCGAAAATGCACCGCGTCCCAGTCCCAAGCCTGGTCCGCACGGCATTGCGCGACGGTCAGCGCCATGCGCTGCGGTTCGCCGCCGGTGCGCCGCGCCTGCGGATAGACGTCCGCGACCGCCGGCGCGCCGCCGGCATGGTCGTTGTCGCCATGGCTGACCATCAGCAGATCGAGCCGACCGATGCCGAACGCGCGCAAGGTCGGCAGCACCGCGGCCTCACCAAGGTCGAATTCGGACGGATAGCGCGCGCCGGCGTCGAACAGCAACGCATGATCGTGGGTGCGCACGAACACCGACAGTCCCTGGCCGACATCGATCACCGTGGCAGCGAATGCGCCGGCCGGCGGCGGCGGCCGATCCGGCCACAGCAGCGGCAGGAACAACAGCAGCCCGAGCCCGCGCGCCGGCACGCCGCGCGGCAGGAACATCCAGCACGCACCGAGCATCGCCAGCGCCAACGCCCACGGCGCGACCTCGGGCAGATACCAGTGCGCGCCAGGCCATGCCGCCATGCGCTCGAGCAGCCACCACTGCGCATGCGCCAGCCAGCCGGCCGCGACCAGCAGCGGCGTCGCCAGTGCGGGTATGGTCAGCAAGGCGAGGATGCCGAGCAGGCACAGCGGCACGATCACGAAGCTGATCAGCGGCACCGCGATCAGGTTCGACAACGCACCGACCAGCGACGCCTCGCCGAAAAACCACACCGACAGCGGCAGCAGCGACAGCGTCATCACCAGCTGGCCGATGCTGAGCTCGCGCAGGAACGCGATGAAACCCTGCCCGCGGGTCAGGCAAAGCATCAGGAACGCGACCCCGACGAACGACAGCCAGAAGCCGGCGGCGAGCGTCGCCAGCGGATCGAACACGAGAATCGCGAGCAGCGCGAGCGCGAGCGCATGCGGGCCGCCGCTGGCGCGACGACCGAAGCGGGTCAAGGTCACGACGCCGATCATCGCGACCGTGCGCACGGTCGGCAGGCTACCGCCGGCGAGGACGCCGTACAGCACCGCGGTCGCGAACGCAGCCGGCGCCTGCGCGACCGGAAACGCGAGCCGCAGACCGAGTCCCGGCCACAGCCACCACAGCGCATACACCAGCAGCGCTCCGAACGCCGCGGCCACGCCGACATGGAAACCGGAGATCGCGATCAGGTGCGGAATGCCATTCGCACGCGCGACCTCCCAGTCCGCCTGGTCGAGTCCGCGCGTGTCGCCAACCGCGAACGCCTGCAGCAACGCCGCATCGTGCGGATCAGCGACGCGCGCGGCGATCCCCTGCGAGATCGACTCGCGCAACCGATCGACGCAGAAACGCTGCGCGCCGAGACGCCGGTTCGTCGCGGCCTGACGCACATAGCCGACCGCGACCACGCCACGCTCCAGCGCCTGGCGTTCCGAATCGAAACCGCCCGGATTGACCAGTCCGCGCGGGCGTTTCAGGCGCAGGCGCAGCTGCCAGCGGCTGCAGGCATCCAGGTCGTCAGGCGCCATGTCGTACCACGACACGCGCAAGTGGCCATGCAGCGGAATCGCGGCGCCGTCGAGTTCAGCATGTTCGACGCGCAGGGAAATCCGCGTCGCGTCCATACGCTTCACCGGCAACTGGTCGATGACCCCGGTGACGGTGAAATCGCGGCCTTCGAGTGCGCGCGGCAATCGCGCCTGCAGTGCGACATCGGCGCGGAACGCGCACCAGGCGAAGCCGAGCAGGATGCAGGCCGTCAGGCGCAGGCGCGGCTTCCACAGCGCGGCAACACCGGCAATTGCGAGCGCCGCATCGACCCACCGCGGCGGCAGCGAGGGCAGCGCGTGTACCGCAAGCACACCCATCAGCAATGCGCACGCGCTGGCGACTCCGACGATCCTGCTGTTCGATATTCGGTGGTGCGACTCCTTGCACACGCTGGGTTTCCCGCTTCATGAACATGTGGCGTGGATCGCCTTTGCTTGCTACAGAAGCGCCCCTCACCTTCCCCGCTGCGCAGGGGAAGGGAAGCAGAACGCGATGATGCGTGCTGTTCCCGGGGAAAGGGCAAGCAGAACGCGATGATGCGTGCTGTTCCTTCCCTGCGCAGCGGGGGAAAGTGGCCGGCAGGCCGGAAGGAGGGCGCTTTCCCCGCTACACCGCAACGGGCGCGCGCGCCGCCAACGTACCGCCCGACAGTTCAAGAATGCGATCCGCACGCGCCGCGAGGCGATGGTCGTGGGTGACCAGGATCAGCGCGGTGCCGATCTCGCGATTCAATTCCAGCATCAGCTCATAGACCTGCGCCGCGTTGCGCTCGTCGAGATTGCCGGTCGGCTCGTCGCCGAGCACGCAGGCCGGCCTCGCTACCAGCGCACGCGCGACCGCGCAGCGCTGGCGCTCGCCGCCGGACAATTCGCCCGGTTTGTGTTCGAGCCGTGAACCGAGACCCACGCGTTCGAGCAATGCGGTCGCGCGCTCGCGCGCCTGTTCGATCGCGGCGCCGCGGATCAGCAGCGGCATGCACACGTTCTCGACCGCGGTGAATTCCGGCAGCAGGTGATGGAACTGGTAGACGAAGCCCAGCGAGCGGTTGCGCAAGTCCCCGCGCGCGCGATCGGACAACTTCGACATCGTCTGCCCCTCGACCACGACCTCGCCCGCACTCGGTGCGTCGAGGCCCCCGAGGATATGCAACAGGGTGCTCTTGCCGGTGCCGGACGCGCCGATGATCGCGACGGTCTCGCCGCGGCGCACATCGAGGTTCACCTCGCGCAGAACCTCGGTGCGCAACCTGCCTTCCTGATAGGTCTTGGCGACCTTGTCGGCGCGCAGGACGATGCCGTCGTTCATTGTTTCGTTTGCTCGACTATTCATAACGCAACGCCGCCGCCGGCTCGGTCTTCGCGGCGCGGCGCGCCGGATACAGCGTCGCCAGCGTGCAGAACACGAACGCGGTGACGGTGATCCAGATCACGTCGGGCCAGTGCAGATCGCTCGGCAGCTCGCTGATGTAATAGACATCCGGCGACAGGAAGGTCACATGGAAGGTCTGCTCGATCCAGTGCACGATCGCCGCGAGATTCAGCGACAGCAGCACGCCGAACAGCACGCCGAGTGCGATGCCGAGCGTGCCGACCAGCACGCCCTGGACCATGAACGTGCCCATGACGCTGCGCGGACTCTGGCCGAGCGTGCGCAGGATCGCGATGTCGGCCTGCTTGTCGGTGACCAGCATGACCAGGGTCGAAACGAGATTGAACGCAGCGACTGCGACGATCAGCGAGAGGATGAGGAACATCACCTTCTTCTCCATCGCGATCGCCTTGAAGAAGTTGCTGTGGCCCTGCATCCAGTCGGTCACGCGGTAGAACTGGCCGAGCTGCCGCGCCAGCTGCTGGCCGATCGGATATGCCTGGAACAGGTCGTCGAGCTTGAGACGGATACCGCTCGGGCCGGCGAGTCGATACAGGGTCTCGGCGTCCTGCATATGGACGATCGCGAGGCCGGAATCGTATTCCTGCATGCCGACCTCGAAGATGCCGACGACGCTGAAACGCTTCATGCGCGGAATCGCGCCGATCGGCGTCGCGCTGAATTCCGGCGCGAACACGGTGACGAAGTCGCCGACATCGACACCGAGGGTCATCGCGAGTTCGCTGCCGAGCACGATGCCGAACTTGCCGGCGACGAGGTCGTCGAGCTTGCCCTTGCGCATGTGCCGGTCGACGTCGGAGACCTTCGGCTCCAGATCCGGCAGCACGCCGCGGATGATCGCGCCGCTGACCCGGGTGCCCTGCAGCATCGCCTGGCGTTCGACATACGGCGCCGCACCCTGCACATGCGGATTCGCATTGGCGAGTTTCAGCGCCGCCGGCCAGTCGCGCACGGTCTCGTCGACGCCCTCGATCGTCGCATGCGCGACCATGCCGAGGATGCGGTCCTTCAATTCCTTGTCGAAACCGTTCATCACCGAGATCACGGTGATCAGCGCGGTCACGCCGACCGCGATGCCGAGGATCGACACCAGCGAGATGAACGAGATGAAATGATTGCGCCGCTTGGCGCGCGTGTAGCGCAGACCGATGAAGACTTCGAGGGGGCGGAACATGCGGATTCGCGAATTTCCTGTCGG
>JBIODY010000040.1:0-11296 GCA_044445505.1 Lysobacterales bacterium | reverse complement strand
GCTGCGTATAGCCGAGCGCGACATGATTGCGGTACATGGGCGTCTGGATGGCCACAGCGGGACCAGCACCGGCCTCGCGATCGTCGCCTACGGCAGCTTCGGCGGCGCCGAACTCGGCTTCGGCTCGGATCTGGATCTGGTATTCCTTCACGATGGCGCGCGAGTGCAGCGCGAATCGGACGGCGCGAAACCGGTCGACGCGGCGCGTTACTACGCACGACTCGCGCAACGCGTCGTGCATCTGCTCGGCATGCCGACCCGCGCCGGCCGGCTCTACGAAGTCGATGTGCGCCTGCGCCCGGATGGCAGCAAGGGCATGCTTGTGCAGGGTTTCGATGCCTACGAGGAATATCAGCGCGAACGCGCCTGGGTCTGGGAGCTGCAGGCGCTGGTGCGCGCGCGCCTGGTTGCCGGCGGCCTCGCCGCGGCGCGGCGCTTCGCGCGAATCCGGTCCGACCTGCTCGTCACCGTGCGCGATCCCCAAGGAGTGCGCGCCGAGGTCGTCGCGATGCGCGCACGCTGGCGCGCCGAGCGCGACCGCTCCGACGCGCAACAGTTCGATCTCAAGCAGGGCTCTGGCGGCCTCGTCGACATCGAGTTCCTGCTGCAGGCGCTGGTGCTGCTGCACGCGGCGCAGCATCCGGCATTACTCGCGGGCGGCAACAGCGCCGACCTGATCGCGGCGCTCGTCGCGGCGGGCATCCTCGATGCGCGCAGCGCGGCTGCGCTCGCCGAGGCGCACACGGCGTTGCTCGCGCGCGCGATCCGCTGCACGCTGGATGGTCGCCAGCGGATCGCACCTCGCGACGAAGTGATTGCGCGCCATGCCGCATCCGTGCTCGCTGCTGCGCGCGATGCGGGATTGGCATTCGACGGAAAAGATCCGACGCGGATCAACACGGAAGAAAGCGGCGGAGCACGGTAGGGTGGGCCTTGGCCCACCCTACCGTGCGTTGCGTCACCATCGGTGGGCCGAAGCCCACCCTACAACCCACCGCGCTTCATCGCCTGCCAGCGCCCATTCACCAATTCGGCGATTGCCGCCGTTTCCGCCAGCGCTTCCGGTTGCGGCGGGTGCACGCTGTCATCGAGCCGGCGCAGATGGCCGCTCGCGACGAGCTCGGCATGGAACGCGGCGAGCTTGCCGGCGAGCGGGCGCGGCGCGAACGTATAGACCGGCTTGCCGGTCGCGCAGGCTTCGCTCAGCATATTCACCGAGTCCGGGGTGACGACCAGGCGGTCGGCCCAGGCGAGAAAACCGGCGTACGGATTCTCGCCATCGTGCGTGCCGCTCCAGAACCGGCCCGGCCAGGCGCCGAACGCGTGACCGAGTCGTGCCGCCACGCCTGGCGGGGTGCGCCGCGACAGGCTGACCATGAAACTGCCGCCATCCGTCGCCTGGCGCGCGGCCAGGCGTTCCAGCAATGCATCGAAGTAGACGCGATCGAGGCGCTGCGCGTGGTTGGAACCGCCGACCAGGACCGCGGTGCGTGGCGCCGGCAACGCCGCCAGCGCGGCGAAATGCGCGCGTCCGGCCGCGAGCCAGTCGCGGTCGACCGGGTTCAGCGCACCGATGCTGCGGATCACATTCGCGCCGGCGATTCCGTCATGCTGCGGCGCGATGACCACGTCGAACGCGCCTGCATCGATGCGCGGATCGAGGATCTGCACGCAGAAACTGCACCCGGCACTCCAGTCGCGAAGCAATCGTGTGACCAGCGCGGCGCGGCGGCCGCAGCCGATCGCGAGGTCGGGCCAAGGCGGTGCAGGAGGATTGCCGTCGCGATCGCGGATCGCGCTGCGTGCGCCGAGGGTCAGCCGCGGCGCAAGCGCATCCCAGGGTTGACGCAGGTCCACACGCAGCACGCGCGGCGCGAGCCCGAGCGCGCGCGCCAGCGCGAGCGCCTGGCGTTCGTTGCCGGCGGCGCCGTCGCTGATCGCCCAGCACGAGGGTTCGCTCGATAGCGTTCGATCCATCGGCGCAGGGTAATCCAGGCGCGCTCCGGACCGTGAGCCGGGGTCGATTGGATCCGAAAGGGAAACGCTGTTTCCGGCCGGGGCCTATTGCGTGGGAAGGGGCGCGACTCCATCCTAGGTGCACGCATCCAGACGCATCGTACGGTTGCGCCGGCGCGTTCCTGCTGGATGCGCGCCGGACCGTTCCCATGCCATCCCTTTCGAAGGAGTTCATCCATGTTCCGTCGCATCGCCCTGGCCGCAGCACTCGCGCTCGCCACCGCACCGGTATTTGCCGCCACCTACACGCTCGACCCCCAACACACCCAGGTCACGTTCACCTGGAACCATTTCGGCTACTCCAATCCCTCCGCCCAGTTGCACAAGGTCGCGGGCACGCTCGAGTTCGATCAGGCGAACCCGACCAAGTCGTCGGTCAGCGTCACGATCCCGCTCTCGAGCGTCAACAGCAATGTGCCCAAGCTCGACGAGCACCTGCAGTCGGATGAGTTCTTCGACGCGGCAAGGTACCCGGATGCGACCTTCAAGAGCACCAAGGTCGAGAGGGGCGCAGGCAAGGACAAGCTCAAGGTCACCGGTGAGCTGACCCTGCACGGCGTGACCAAGCCGGTCGTGCTCGACGTGACCGTCAACAAGGTCGGCGAGCATCCGATGCTCAAGGCACCGGCAGCCGGCTTCGATGCGACCACCACGATCAAGCGCTCCGAATTCGGCATCACCAAATACGTGCCGATGGTCAGCGACGACATCAGGATCCACATCACCAGCGAGGCGATCGACGCCAAGGCCTATGCGGAGGGCCTGAAGCCGCAGGCCAAGGGCTGACCCACGTCTCATCGCCGTAGGAGCGGCTTCGGCCGCTATGCTTTGAAGCCGTCCCCTTCAAGGGGTGAGTCGGGGTTGACTCGCGCCATCCTGGCGCTCGCGCTCCGCGCCAGCCGCGCGCCGGCGAACGGCTGCACACGGATGTGAGACCGGACTTGCGAGCGCAGGATGCGCGAGGGTTGGGTGGGGATGGTGTGGCCCGCGCGGCAAAAAAACATCGCGGCTGAAGCCGCTCCCACCGGGCCTTGCGCGGGCCTCAGCCCTTCTTCACGCCCTGATCCTTCAGCGCCTCGAGACCGGCGAGATTGAGGCTGGCGACCGCGGCTTTCAGCTGGTCCGCGCTGTCCGCGTTGCCGGATACCTTCACCGAGAAGCGGTTGCCGAGCATGATGCCGTATTCGCCGCGTTTGCTCTGGGAATCCCATTCCTCGTGGACCAGGCGGCCGTCCTGCTTGTAGGTCTTGTCGTAGCCGTGGTCGGTTTCCTTGTCGGCCTCGACACCGACCATGCCGGCCAGGCCCATCAGTCCCTTGGCGCTGCCCATGTCGGTGATCTCGAGATCGAGGCGCGGACCGCTTCCGTTCGAATACGAGGCATGCGCGGTCGAGACCTGCATGCCCATCGCGCCATTGCGCTCGGCCGAGACTTCGGTGCGCTTGAGACCGCCGAGGCTGTCCGGCACGAACGGTTTCAGCACGTCCGGCGCGAGTGCCTCGACCTGGTCGCCGCCGCCGAGCGCCGTGCCCATCACCGCGCCGAGCGCCTTGCCGGTCGCGTCGGCGTCGCCGGATTTCTGCGCGGCCTCCATCTGCTTGCCGGCCGCTTCCATCTTTTTGCTCCAGGCGTCGAGCTTGCCGAGCGATGAATCCTTGTCGATCGTGACTTCGCCGCTGCCGGCGTCGCCCAAGTGCGCGCCGTTGAAGGCGCCGCCCATCAGCGCGCCGGTGCCGATGATGCCGCCGACGACCAGCATGATGATCCAGCTCAGCACGATGGCGATGATGATGCTGACCGCGGTATAGCCGGCGGCTTTTTCCGGCGGCGACTTCATCGTCGGCGACAAGCCGAGATAGAGCAGGTAGATGCTGTAGATGCCGCCGGCGATTGCGATCAGCCAGCCGAGGCCGGGGATGACTTGCCCGATGCTCGCGACCCAGCTCGCGGTGTATGCGTAGCCGACCGCCTTCAGCGCCTGCACCTGGTTCTTCTGGCCACCGAAGCTCGGCGCCAGTGCATCGATGATCAGCGCCATCACGTAGACCAGCGCCAGGCTCAGCGCGTACGTCACGATCATGCCGGTGATGCCGGCCCCGATCGGCGTGCGGTAATGAATGCCGAACATGCCGTAGCCGATCAGGCTGCCCTTGATGAAACCGGCAATCGCCGGAATCGCAGCCAGGATCGCGATGTAGTTCTTGTACAGATCCGGCACGCTCGCCGGCTCGGCGGCGATGACCGGCCACTCGGTTTTCGGGGTCATCAGAATCGCCTTGACCCGCCCGATCAGCTTGTTGGTATCCACTTGGCTCCCTCCCGGTTTTGAAGTCGATGCAGACTGCAGCGCCGCATTCTAGGCCAGATGCACCCGCGGCGCGGTGCGAAAGGTTCACGCCGGCGACAGGGTGCCGGTCACGAGGCGATTGTGAAGCAGTTGGCACGCGTCGTGCTGGTAAACTGGGGAACTGACCTGGACTTTCGATGGAGACCGGCATGTCGAGACCCGATCCCGCGGCCGAAACCCGCGTTCCCGCCAACGCCGAGACCCGCTATCGGGTGACGCGCGCGGATCTGCCGTTGTCCTGCCCGATGCCGGCGATGTCGCTGTGGAACTCGCACCCGAAGGTGTATTTGCCGATCGCCGATCAAGGCGGTCACGCGAAGTGCCCGTATTGCGGCGCCGAATACGACCTCGTCGCCTGAGTCCGGAGCGAGCGTGCAGCAGCGTGCCCTGACCGTCATCCAGCTGTTGCCGGCGCTCGAAGCCGGTGGCGCCGAGCGCTCCGCGCTCGAAGTCGCGCGGGCGCTGGTGGCTGCCGGGCACCGGTCGATCGTGGTTTCGGGCGGCGGTCGCCTGGTCGCGCAACTGCTGGCCGAAGGCAGTGAGCATGTGGAGCTGCCGATCGGCAGCAAGTCGCTGACCGGTCTCGGCCAGATCCCGAAGTTGCGCGCGCTGTTCCGACGCTCGAGCGCAGACATCGTGCACGCGCGCTCGCGCATGCCGGCGTGGCTGGGCTGGCTGGCGCTGCGCGGCCTTCCGGCGCGGCCGCGTTTCGTCACAACCGCGCACGGGCTGAACCGTCCGGGCTATTACAGCGCGATCATGACCCGCGGCGAGCGCGTGATCTGCGTGTCCAACACGGTTCGCGATTACCTGCTGCGCCATTATCCGCGCACCGATCCGGGCAAGCTCGTGGTGATTCCGCGTGGCATCGATCCGGACGCATTCCCGTACGGCTACCAGCCGGATGGCTCCTGGCGCGAATGGTTTTTCGCCGAATTCGCGCAACTCGCCGGTGCGCCATTGATGACCCTGCCGGCGCGCGGCACGCGCCTCAAGGGCCATGCCGATGCGATAGAGCTGATCGCGGACCTCAAGGCGCGCGGGATTGCGACGCGCCTATTGCTGCTCGGCGCGCGCCAGGCCGGGCGCGAAGAGTATGTCGCCGAGCTCGAACAGCTCGCTGCCGCGCGCGGAGTCGCCGACTGGATCGCGATCACCGCGCAGCGCGACGACGCGCGCGACGTTTATGCGGCATCGAACCTGGTGTTGCAGCTCTCGAACAAACCAGAATCGTTCGGCCGCACCGTGATCGAGGCGCTGTCGCTGTGTCGCCCGGTGCTCGGCTACGACCACGGCGGCGTCGGCGAATTGCTTGCCGACCTGTATCCCGCCGGACGTGTTCCCCCCCACGATCGCGAGCGTCTCGCCGAGCGCGCTGCGGAACTGCTGCGCGCGGCACCGCCGATCGCGCCGTTGACGCGCTACCGGCTCGCCGACATGCAGGACGCCGTGCTCGCGCTGTATCGAGAGCTCGCGCTGCCCTGACGCCGCCAACGCGACGTGTCGATCGGGACCTCGACTAAGATGTGCCCGTCTTCGTTGCCGGATCGGCCGTGACATCGACGTCTCCCATGGCGCGCCCGTGGCCCGCATTGCTCGTGCTCGGCGTACTGATCCTGCTGCCACTCGGGCGCAGCGCCGAGTTGCCGATCGCGCTCGGCGCGATCGGTGGCGTGCTGCTTGTCGTGCGGCGCCGCCTGCGTATCGCAGACGACGCGCTCCGGCTCGCGCTCGTGTTGTTCGCCTGCTACTGGCTGCCCGCGCTGCTGTCCGCGGTGGCCGCGGTCGAGCCGGGCAGGACGTGGGCGACCATCGCGGCCACGCTGCGCTTCCTGCCGTTTGCGTTGTTCGCGATATGGGCGTTGCGCGAGGGTGCGCGCTGGCCGGCGTTGACCGCCGCGGTCGGCACGGTCGTCGCGCTGTGGGCGCTGGATGCGTATGTGCAGATGGCGACCGGATCCAGCCTCGGCGGTGCGGCGGAAAAGGAGCGCATCTCCGGCATCTTCGGTGCCGGCAACCTCAAACTCGGGCCGGTGCTGGCGACGCTGTCGCCGTTCGCTCTGCTTGCTGCGCGCGCGCGTTTCGGGCACCGCGGCCTGGTGGCGGCATTCGTGCTGCTCGCGGCACCGATCCTGCTCGCCGGCTCGCGCGCGGCATGGCTCGCGTACGCGCTGGTCGGTGTGCTTGTTGCCTGGCACGAGACGCGCGATGCGCGGCGCTTTCCCGTCGTGCTGGCGGCACTCGCGCTCGGCCTCGGCCTGGTCGGCATGGTCGCATTGCACGATTCGGCGCGCTTCGGTGCACGCATCGAGCGCAGCCTGCTCGCCCTGCGCGGCACCGAGGTTGCGGTCGACGAGGCGGCGGCGGGACGCTTGCGCATCTGGCGCACAGCGCTCGCGATGAGCGCCGCGCATCCCGTGACCGGGGTTGGCGTGCGCGGTTTCCGCTATGCCTATCCGGACTTTGCCGCAGCGGGCGATCCCTTCGTCGATACCAGGAGCGACACCGGCGCCTCGCATGCGCACCAGATCGTGCTCGAAGTGCTCAGCGAAACGGGAGTCGTCGGCCTCGCGTTCTGGCTCGCCGGAGTGTGGTTCGCGCTGCGCGCGTGGGGGCGTGCGAGTACGGATGCACGCGGACGCGCACTCGCACCGGGCCTGGCCCTGGTCGCGATGTGCTTTCCGATCAACACCCACCTCGCGTTCTACTCGGCCTGGTGGGGGCTGCTGTTCTGGTGGCTGCTCGCGCTGTATTGCGCCGCGTTGGGCGCGCGCGAAGCGGACGATGCGCGGCCGTAGAAGCGGCGATGCCACGATGCTCCTGTCCGTGCGGGACCGGAGGCAATCGCTTCGGCGCGCGTACGCTGCGATCAATAGAAGGCAGCGTCTCCGGGCGGCCGCGTCTTGAAGCGCTTGTGCATCCAAAGGTACTGGGTCGGGGCCTCGCGCACCATGCGTTCGATGACCGCGTTGACGCGCGCGGTGTCGGCGATGGCGTCGACCCCCGGGAAATCGGCGAGCGGGGCTTCGAGGCGGATCGCGTAGCCGCCATCGTCGCGGCGGCGATGGAAGAACGGGATCACCAGCGCGCCGGACAGCCGCGCGAGATGATGGGTCGCGGTGATCGTCGCGGCTGGGATGCCGAAAAACGGCGCGAACACGACGTCCTTGCCGCGCATGTCCTGATCCGGCGCGTACCAGATCGTGCCGCCGCTCTTGAGGTAACGCACGCTCTGGCGCAATTCGTCCTTGGCGAACATCGCATCCGCATAGCGCAGTCGCGCGCGCTTGATCGCCCACTCGAATGCGGCGTCGTCGTGCTCGCGGTACATGCCGGCGATCGCGATGCGATGCGAGATCAGGCGCGCGCAAAGTTCCAGATGGGAAAAGTGCGCGCCGACCAGCAGCACGCCGCGGCTGGCCGCGCGGGCGGCCTGCAGATGCTGCAGGCCGTCGAACTCGACCGGAATGCTGGCGATCGCGCGTGCCGAGCCCATCCAGGCCAGCGCGAACTCGGCCAGCATCGTGCCGCTGTCACGCAGGTTTTCCTCGAGCAGGACCGCACGTTCGCTCGCACTCGATGCAGGAAAACAGCGCTCGAGGTTGCGTGCGGCCACGCGGCGGCGTTCGCCGAACAGGCGCGCCGCGAACCAGCCGAGGCCGCGACCGATAGCGAGCAACCATCGATGCGGCAGCGCTGCGGCGAGACGAATGAACGCGAGCCCGATCCAGGCAGGCCAGTGGCGCGGGCCGAGCAGGGCGAGACGGAACGGGGGCGACGTCTGCGGCATCGGCGCAATTATGCGGGAAGCCGGGTGTATGGCTGGAACCTGCAGGCTCCGCCTCGTGGTTACGGTGCGTGCCGGCATCGCTCTTCGCGCAGGTTCGCGAAGGCGCCGGGTCCCGGCGTTGGCCGGGACGACGAGCGATTTGCCATACTGCGCCGCCTCCACCAGCACTCCGCGACGTGTTCCAGCGCTTCATCTACACCCTCACCCTGTATCTGCTGACGCCGTTCGTCGTGTACCGGCTGGCGGCGCGCGGCTTCAAGTACCACGGCTATTTCGTGCGCTGGCGCGAGCGCTTCGGCTTCTTCGCCGACCCGCATATCGAGGACAGCATCTGGATCCACGCGGTCTCGCTGGGCGAGGTCAACGCGGCGGTGCCGCTCATCGAAGCGTTGATGCAGCGCTACCGCGATTCGCGCTTCGTGATCACCACGGTTACGCCGACCGGCTCGGATCGTGTGCTGCAGCTGTTCGGCGATCGCGTATTCCACGTCTACCTGCCCTACGACCTGACCACCGCGGTCAAGCGTTTTCTCGACCGCGTGCGGCCGCGCCTCGCGGTTATCATGGAAACCGAGATCTGGCCGAACCTGTTCATGACCTGCGCCGAGCGCGGCATCTCGATCGTGGTCGCGAATGCGCGATTGAGCGAGAAATCGCTGCGCGGCTACTGGCCGATCCAGCCGCTGGTGCGCCGGGCGATCCGTTGCGCGAGTTTCGTCGCCGCGCAGTCGGCGTCGGACGGCGAACGTCTGCGCGAACTCGGCGCCGCGTAACCGGGCCTGGCGGTGGTCGGAAACCTTATGTTCGACATGGTCGTGCCCGACGGCGTGCGCCAGCGCGGCGTCGCGTCCCGCGCCGCGCCGGGCGGCGCGCGTCCGGTGTGGATCGCGGCGAGCACCCACGAAGGCGAGGAACTGATCGTGCTGAAGGCGCACGCGACCGTACTGCGGCGGTTTCCGGACGCGTTGCTGCTGATCGCGCCGCGCCATCCGGAACGCTTCAAGCCGATCGTTTCCGCGTGCCGTGCCTACGGTTTCCGCACCGCGACGCGCAGCGAGGAGGGCGGCGCGGGTCCCGCCTGTCAGTGCTTCGTGATCGATTCGATGGGCGAGCTGATCGAGTTCTACGCGGCCGCGGATGTCGCGTTTGTCGGCGGCAGCCTGGTTGCGGTCGGCGGCCACAACCTGCTGGAGCCCGCGGCGCTGGCGCGGCCGGTGATCGTCGGGCCACAGACGTTCAATTTTGCCGAAGTCACCGAGGACCTGATCGCGGCCGGTGCCGTGGTCCGCATCTTCGACGGCGATGCGCTCGGTGCGACCGTGGTGCGCCTGCTCTCGCGCGATGTCGAGCGGCGCAGCATGGGCGAGGCCGCGCACGCGGTCATGGCGCGCGAGCGCGGAGCGGTCGAGCGCACGATGGCGATCGTCGAGGAGGTGCTCGCGGAAACGGGCAAGCACAGCGATGGTCGAGAGGCGTCGTAGCAGCGGTTTCAGCCGCGATGCTTTGAAGCCCTCCCGTTCAAGGGGAGGTTTGGTGGGGATGGTGTTCATCGCGCGCGATGAAAGCATCGCGGCCGAAGCCGCTCCCACCTTGCTTATTCAAGCAGCGCGTTGATCGCCTCGAGATCCTTGACCTCGATCACGCCGGCCGCCTGCTTCAGCAACAGGCCGCTGAGCACGAAGGTATGGCGCGCGGACGAGTAGCTGCTCTGGGCCTGCAGCAGGGTCTGCTGGCTGATCAGCACGTCGACGATGGTGCGCGTGCCGACTTCATAGCCGGCCTGGGTCGCCTCGACCGAGCTCTGCGCGGACACCACCGCGGCCTTGGTCGCCTCGACCTCGCTGGCGCCGGCAATCACCGAGCGGAAATCGTTGCGTGTCGCGGCTTCGACCGCGCGGCGATTGAACTCGTACTGGTCCTGCGCGAAGTCGCGGTTGTAGATCGCCTGACGCACGCGCGACTGGGTGAAGCCGCCGCTGAATATCGGCACGCTCAAGGTCAGGGTGACCGAACTGCCCCAGCGCGGGTCGCCGGCGAAATCATGCACATCGCCGACTCCGCCGAGACTGGAATCGCTCCAGCTGGGCGAACGTCCGTAGCTCAGTTGGCCGTTGATCGTCGGCAGATGGCCGGCGCGTGCGCTGTTGATGTTCGCGTTCGCGGCGTCCACCTGGTAGGCGGCCGAACTCAAGGTCGGGTTCTGCTTCAGCGCGACATCGACCCAGGCCTTCGGATCGTCCGGGGTTGGATGGTCGAGCGGCAGCGCGTCGCGCAGCTTCCTGAATTCACCGGGTTCCTTGTTGGTGAGCTGGCGCACCGCTTCGCGCGCGGTATCGACGTTGTTCTGGTTGCTGATCACGCTGGCCACGGCCTGGTCGTGTTGCGCCTTCGCGTCGTTGACGTCGGTGATCGCGGCGAGGCCGACCTCGAAGCGCTGCTGCGCCTGCTCGAGCTGGCGTCCCAGCGCCTTCTCGTTCGCATCGGCGAATTTCAGCGCATCCAGCGCGGTCAGCACGTTGAAATACGCAGTGGCGACCCGGACCAGCAACGCCTGCTGCGCGGCGTCGTAGGTCGCGGCCCCGGCGTCTGCGGTGTACCTGCTGGCCTTCAGCGCAGTCCAGCGGCTGATGTCGAGGATACTCTGGCTCAGCGTCGCATTGGTCGTGCGGGTATAGGTCGTGCGGCTAAACCCGTCGACCGAAATCGTCGCGTTGGGATCATTCGGGTGGGTCGGATCCTGGATCAGCGTCGCGCCGTTTTCGCCGCTGCGCGTGCGCGTGAAGTCGAGGTTCACGCCGATCTGCGGCAACAGTTGCGAGCGCGCCTGATCGACGTTCTCGTCGGTTGCGAGCTTGGTCGCCTCGGCGCCCGACAGCGTCGGATCCGATGCGCGCGCTTCCTGATAGACCTGCATCAGGTCGTCGGCATGCGCCGCGGATGCGCCGGTCACGAGCGCGATGGCCAGGGCGTGGGCCAGGGAACGGATGCGAATCATCGATGCTCTTCCTAGGAGAGGGGTGGGATTTTTGCCGGGCCGCGCGTTCAGAGTGTGAAGCGGCGCGGAGGCTCGGCATTGCGCAAATAAGGTACGTCGGTCTCGAACAGGATCTGCGTTGTCCAGTGCGCATCGTCCACGCGGGTGT
>JBIODY010000039.1:0-11586 GCA_044445505.1 Lysobacterales bacterium | reverse complement strand
TTCCGCTCGAGCAAGGCGTCGATCCGGACCTGCTCGCCGGTGACGACAATCTCGATCTTTATGAAAATCTCGATTTCTATGCCTGGCTCGATGCCGAGCAACAGGGTGGCGATGGCTGAGTCGGCCACGGTGCGCATGGATGCCAGCTGGCGGCGCCGACGCGGATTCGGCGCGTTGCTGGTCGCCTGCCTGTTCGCCTATGCGGGGTTTGCGTCGGCGCAAGCAGCCGCGCCTCCTGCTGCACGCGAGCCCGCCAATTCCGAAGCCGAGTCGGCGCACGCGCTCGACTGGCCACAACTCGGCGCATCCGAGCAGCAGGCGCTGGCGCCGTTGCGAGCGCAATGGAGCCAGTTGCCGCCGCGCCAGCAGCAGCGCTTTCGGCGCATCGCCGCACGGTGGGAAAGCGCGCCCGCGCCGCAGCGCGCGGCAATCGAGCAGCGCATCGCACGCTGGGCCGCGATGACGCCGGAGCAGCGTGCGGCGTTGCGCGCGCGCTATGAACAGTTCCGGCAGCTGCCAGCGGAACAGCAGCAGCAGCTGCGCGCGGCGTTCCGGCGCTTTCGTGCACTGCCGCCCGATCAGCGCACCGAGCTGCGTGCTCGTTTCGAGCAGATGACGCCGACCGAGCGCGCCGCATTCGCCGCCGGCGCGCAGGCCGCGGAGCGCAGTCATGGCTGGCAGCGCTTCATGGCCGAGGTGCCGTCGGAACAACGCGCGACGACGCGCGCGATGTGGCAATCGTTCGACCCGGCGCAGCGTCGTGCCCTGGGTCAGCACATGAAATCGCTGTCGGCCAGCGAGCGTGCCGACTTGCGCACGCGTCTGCTTGCGATGACGCCGGTCGCGCGCAACGAGGCGATCGCGCATCTGCCGGCGCCGCGTCCGTAGGACGGGCGCATTGCTCGCTACGCGATCGCGAGACTGACGATCACCGCGCCGGCCAGACCGAAGGCGAGCATGATCGTGTAGCAGAAGCCGACCAAAGCGAACTTGAACGTGGTCATGAACCAGCCTTGGCGGTAGACGCGCTTCGCCATCAGGAACAGGTAGATCGGCAACCAGGTCCAGATGGCGACAGTGAGGAATCGCAGCAGCGGCAGCGCCGATGGCGCGTTCGCCGTCGCCCAGGTGATCATGAGATAGACGAGCGTGATCAGCAGCAGCGACAGGGAGATGAACGCGTGGCTGTGCAGCGCGACCATCAGGTGCTCCATGTACAGCCGGCGCTTGAAGATGTAGACGATCTTCAGCAGCACCGCGAACAGCGGCATCAGCACGAACAGCGTCTGCGGCAGCACCGAGAAGATGCCGGTGACCAGATGGCTCTGGTCCTTGCGTGCCTTGATCAGGTTCTCCTTCGCGTGCACCGCGAGCTCGGTCAGCTTGACGTTCGCGAACGCCGGCAGCCACGCGATCTTGAACGGATGGGCGAGCGGATCCCAGGCGGCATTGCCGAACCGGAAGACGCCATCGTCCGCACTCGGATCCTGCGGCTGCGCCTCGCCCTTCGCCTGCGCGGCGGCGCGGGCTTCGAGGTAAGCCAGGCGATCGTCGGCCCGCTTGCGCAGCTTGGTGCTGGCGGCATCGAGTTCGCGCGTCGACGCGGAAGCGCCGGGCGCACGTGCGACGGCGGCCCTGGCCTGCTCCAGCCCGGCCAGTGCGCGGTCCCTGCGTTGGGTCACCTCGGCCGCGCTCTGCGCCGAGTCGATGCCTTCGCCGGAACCACCGAGATCGAAATGCACGCTCCCCAGGTTGAGGCTCGCCTGGATCACGAAGAACGAGATGATGCACAGGAAGAAGAACAGGCGGAACGGCGTCACGTAGCGCGTGCGCCGGCCGGCGAAATATTCGCAGGTCAGGAAGCCGGGACGGAAATACAGCGGAAAGAGGCTGCGGAAGATGCGCGAATCGACGTTGAACACGGTGTCGAGGACATCCGCCAGCACGCTGGCCAAGTGGCGGATCATGCCTTTTTCGGGCTGGCCGCAGGCGTAGCAGTACGGGCCGTACATCGGCGCGCCGCAATTCGCGCAGGCCTTGGCAGTCGTGGGCGCGATCGGGGCGGCCGCAGCGGATTGCGGGGGGGCAACGTCCGGGGTGGTTTCAATACTCATGGATCGGACGGCTCCGGCGGCGCGGGTCGGTGCACTGGTCAGTGCGATGCACGCATGCATCGCTCGCAAATCTATCATGCAAGTTTGCGGAACACGCGGCGCGGCTCCGACGCGGGCATGCGAGCTGAAAAGTCCACGAAGGACTTTTTCAGTGTCCTGCTAACATCGCCCGCCTCGAGAGTGCCGCATGTCTTTCATTTTACATCGCCGGGCGCCGCGCCTCGCGCGTGAGCTGCAGGAAACCTTGCGCCTCGCGGTGCCGCTCGTGTTCGGCCAGCTTTCGGCGATCGGCATGAACGTGATCGACGCGCTGCTCGCCGGCCATCTCGATGCGCATACGCTCGGCGCGGTCGCGATCGGCACCAGCGTATGGTCGTTGGCGATCGTCGCCGCGATCGGGGTGATGATGGCGCTGCCGCCGTCGGTTGCGCAGTTGAACGGCGCCGGAAGGCGCGACGCGATCGGGCCGCTGTTCCGCCAGGCACTGTGGCTCGCGCTGATTCTCGGCCTCGCACTCGGTTTCGCGGTGCGCTTCGGCGGTGCGTTGCTGGTGGCGAAGATCGGCGTCGACCCGACCCTGGTGCCGGACGTGACCCTCTTCCTGCACGCGATCGCGTTCGGCGCACCGGCATTGACCGTGTTCTTCGCGCTGCGCGGCCTCGGGGAAGGCTTCGGGCTAACCCGGCCGACCATGTATTTCAGCCTGTTTGGCCTGCTCCTGCTCGCGCCGATCGGTTACGTGCTGATGTACGGCGCGTTGGGCCTGCCGCGTCTCGGCGCACAGGGCAGCGGCATCGCGACCGCGCTGGTGCTGTGGCTGCAGATGCTCGCGTTCGCCTGCTATGTCGCTTTGCGCCGGCACTATCGCGAACTGCACCTGTTCGCGCGTTTCGACGCACCGGACCTGCGCGCGCTGATGGACTTGCTGCGCATCGGTGTGCCCATGGGCGTGACCTTGCTGATGGAAGCGGGCTTGTTCGTCGCGGTCGCGCTTGCTCTGGGCACGCTCGGCACCGACATCGTCGCCAGTCACCAGGTTGCGATCAACGTCGCCTCGGTCACGTTCATGGTGCCGCTCGGCCTCGCCATGGCGACGACCGTACGGGTCGGCCATGCGGTCGGCCGCGGCGACCCGCAAGGCGTGCGCGACGCCGGCCTGGTCGGCATCGGCCTGACCCTGGTCGCGCAAACGATCTCGGCAAGCCTGATGCTGCTGATCCCGCAGCGGATCGCGGCGTTGTACACGTCGGACGCCGCGGTCGTCGCGCTCGCCGCCCAGTTGCTGGTGCTGGCCGGCCTGTTCCAGTTTTCCGATGGCCTGCAGGTTGCGGCGAACGGCGCGCTGCGCGGCCTCAAGGACACGCGCCTGCCGATGTTCATCACCCTGTTCGCGTACTGGGGCGTCGGCATGCCGGTCGGCTGGTGGCTCGCGTTCCCGCACGCGCTCGGCGCGCGCGGCATGTGGATGGGCCTGATCGCCGGCCTCAGCGTGGCCGCGCTGCTGCTGACCCGCCGGTTCTGGAAGCTGGCGCGACTGCCGGTCTTGACGACGCAGGCATGACTGAAGCGCCATGCAGCACGCACGGCGAATCAGGTAGGCTGGCCGCCAGCACGCCGCGCAATGGCAGCGCGCCAAGGAGTTTCCGATGTCGACCAGTCAACCCGGCGTGATCCGGCGCTTCTTCCTCGCGATCTGGAACGCGCTGAATTTCACCCGCCGGCTCGTGTTCAACCTGCTCTTCGCGATCCTGCTGGCTGCGTTCATCGGCGCGTTTTTCGCGTCGCGTCCGACGCTCGGACCGCGCACCGCGCTGGTACTGGATCCGAGCGGCGCCGTCGTCGAGCAGTATTCGACCGATCCGACCCAGCGCGCGCTGTCGAACCTCGCCGGCAATGAATCCCGGGAAGTCCAGTTGCGCGACCTGCTGCGCGTGATCGATGCGGCCGCGAAGGACGCGCGCATCGAGCGCATCGTGCTGATTCCGGACGAGGTCGAAGGCATCGGCCTCGCCAGCGCGCGCGAGATCGGCGCGGCGCTGGATCGCTTCAAGGCCAGCGGCAAGGAGATCGTCGCGGTCTCCGGCGGCATGGGCCAGAACCAGTACCTGCTCGCTGCGCATGCAAACCGGATCCTGCTCGATCCCGACGGCGCGGTGCTGCTCGAAGGCTTCGCGAACTATCGCAGCTATTTCAAGGACGCACTCGACAAGCTCGGCGTGCAGGTGCACCTGATCAAGGTCGGCACGTTCAAGTCCGCTGCCGAACCCTACATCCTGAACCAGGCGTCCGACGCGGCGAAGGAGGCCGACAGTTACTGGATGGGCGGGTTGTGGCAGGAATACCTGAGCGAGGTCGCGAGCTTGCGCAAGACCGATGCCGCGAAGCTCGGCGACGACATCGCACACTACGACGAGCGGGTCGGCGCGCACGAAGGCGACCTCGCCAAACTTGCGCTCGACCAGAAGCTGGTCGATCAACTCGCCACCCGCGGCGAGGCGCGCGCGCAACTGCGCGCGCTCGGCGTCGCCGAGGGCAGCGACGGATTCCGCCAGATCGATTTCAAGCGCTATCTGGCCACCCTCGGCAGCGATGGGTTGCCGCGCCTCGGTGCCGAGGTCGCGGTCGTCGTCGCGCAGGGCGAGATCGTGCCGGGCGAACGCCCGCCGGGCATGATCGGCGGCAAGTCGACCGCGCAGCTGGTGCGCGCCGCGCGCGAAGACGACAAGGTCAAGGCGATCGTGCTGCGCGTGGACTCGCCGGGCGGCGATGCGTACTCGTCCGAGTTGATCCGCCGCGAACTCGGCGAAGCGCGCGAGGCAGGCAAGCCGGTCGTCGTCTCGATGGGCGATGTCGCGGCGAGCGGCGGCTACTGGATCTCGATGGACAGCGACGAGATCTGGGCGCAGCCGAACACGATCACCGGCTCGATCGGCATCTTCGGCCTGTTCGTTACCGTGCCCGACACGCTGGCCAAACTCGGCATCCATACCGACGGTGTCGGCACCACGCCGCTGGCCGGCACGCTGGACATCCGCCGCCCGCTGTCGCCGCAACTGGAAGCGATCCTCAACAGCGTGATCAAGCGCGGCTACAGCGAATTCATCGGCAAGGTCGCCAAGGCACGCGGCAAGACCCCGGAGCAGGTCGACCAGATCGCGCAGGGCCGCGTCTGGAGCGGCGCGCAGGCGAAGGAACGCGGTCTCGTCGACAAGCTCGGCGGCCTCGACGACGCGATCGCCGCCGCCGCCGCGCGCGCGAAACTCGGCAAGAACTACGAGGTGCGCTACGTCGAACGCGAAATGAGTACCTGGGAACGTCTCGCTCTGAGTTTCAGCAACAGCGAGACGCTGGTGCGCATCGCTCGCGACGCCGGCTTCGCGCTGCCGTCCGGTGTGTTCGGCGGTGCGGAGCTGAGGCAGGTCGCCGGCGTCGTCGAGTCACTGCGAGGCAAGCGCTATGGCGCGTTTGCGCATTGCTTCTGCGAATTGCATTGAGCAATGAATCGCGCACAGAGTGCGCTCCTACGACAGCTGCGTTGTAGGGGCGCACCCTGTGCGCGATTCCTTTGAGCTGTGCGCGATTCTTCCGCGTCAGCGCAGCGATGCGTTGATCTTGTCGAGCGTCGCCGCGCCTGGGCACAACTCGTTCGCCGACAACGCATTGAACGGCGTCGCGATCGTGCCGAGGTGCTGGTGCAGGTCGTGCGAGTCCTGGTCCACGTAGAGCAGGCCGGTCACGACCTCGCCCTTCGCCTGGTGTGCATGCACGTAGTTCATTGCGCCTATGCGGTCGCCGGGATCGTAGGCGGCATCGAGCTTGTGCAGGCGCAGGGTGCTGCCGTCATGCTGTTCGACGTCGATGACTTCGCCTGGTGCGTAGTCGACCGTGATTTCTGCGCGCGCAGGAATGAAGTCGAGCTGGTTCACCGCATCGTTGTGCTCGCGCACGTATTCGTAGCTCTTGGTGCTGCCGGCGTGGTTGTTGAATGCGACGCAGGGGCTGATCACGTCGAGGAATGCGGCGCCCTTGTGCGCGATCGCGGCCTTTATCAGCGGCACCAGCTGCTGCTTGTCGCCGGAGAAGCCGCGCGCGACGAAACTCGCGCCGAGCTGCATCGCGAGGCCGACCAGGTCGATCGGCGCATCGCTGTTGGCGACGCCTTTTTTCGACATCGAACCTTGATCGGCAGTCGCCGAGAACTGACCCTTGGTCAGCCCGTACACGCCGTTGTTCTCGACGATGTAGACCATGTTCACGCCGCGCCGGATCGCGTGTACGAACTGGCCGATGCCGATCGAGGCGGAATCGCCATCGCCGGATACGCCGAGATAGATCAGCTCGCGATTGGCGAGGTTCGCGCCGGTCAGCACCGAGGGCATGCGCCCGTGCACGGTATTGAAGCCGTGCGACTGGCCGAGGAAATAGTCCGGCGTCTTCGAGCTGCAGCCGATGCCGGAGAGTTTCGCGATGCGATGCGGCTCGATGCTGAGTTCCCAGCAGGCGTGGATGATCGCGGCCGAGATCGAATCGTGGCCGCAACCGGCGCACAGGGTCGAGATCTTGCCCTCGTAGTCGCGCCGCGTGAAGCCGATCGCGTTGCAGCCAAGATTCGGATGATGCAGTCTGGGTTTGGCGATGTAGGTCATGCGTGTGCCACTTTGCCTGGCTGGATCGACTCGATGTTCGACACGTCCATTCGCGTTCCGATCTCGGCCGAGATGAACCGCGCAGTGATCGGTGTACCGTCATAGTGCAGGATCGGCACCAGCCGAGCCGGATCGATGCCGAATTCGTTGACCAGCATCGAGCGCAGTTGTGCGTCGCGGTTTTGCTCGACGACGAACACACGCTCGTGCGCGGCGATGAACTCCGCGACCGAATCGGCGAACGGAAATGCGCGGATGCGCAGCGTGTCGACGTGCAGTCCCGCGGTTTCCAGCGCAACGATCGCCTCATCCATCGCCGGACTGGTCGAGCCGAAATGGATCGCGCCGTAGCGGGTCTCCTGCGTGGCCTCGCGCAGCAGCGGTTGCGGCACGAACGCCTTCGCGCTGTCGAACTTCTTCAGCAGCCGCTGCATGTTGTAGACGTAGTCCGGGCCGCGCTCGGAATAGCGCGCATACGGATCGCGCGAGGTGCCGCGCGTGAAGTAGGCGCCGCGGCTCGGGTGGGTGCCGGGATACGTGCGGTACGGAATGCCGTCGCCATCGACGTCCTTGTAGCGACCGAAATCCCTGCCGGCCTCGAGTTCTGCCGTGCTCATGACCTTGCCGCGGTCGTACTGGCGCGCGTCGTCCCACGTGAACGGCGCACACAGACGCTGGTTCATGCCGATGTCGAGATCGCTCATCACGAAGATCGGTGTCTGCAGCCGGTCGGCGAGATCGAGCGCGAGCGCTGCGAACTCGAAGCACTCGTGCGGATCCTCGGGAAACAGCAGCACGTGCTTGGTGTCGCCGTGCGAGGCATACGCGCAGGCGATGAGATCCGATTGCTGGGTGCGCGTCGGCATGCCGGTCGACGGGCCGCCGCGCTGCACGTTGATGATCGTGACCGGGATCTCGGCGAAGTAGGCGAGGCCGATGAACTCGGTCATCAGGGACACGCCCGGTCCCGCCGTCGTCGTGAACGCGCGCGCGCCGTTCCAGCCGGCGCCGACGACCATGCCGATCGAGGCGATCTCGTCCTCGGCCTGCACGATCGCGAACCGGTTAGCGCCGGTTTCGGGATCGACGCGATACTTCATGCAGTACTTCTGGAACGCCTCGGCCAGCGACGAGGACGGCGTGATCGGATACCACGCGCACACGGTCGCACCGCCGTACACGCAACCGAGCGCGCCGGCGACGTTGCCGTCGACGAAAATGCGATCGCCGACCTTGTCGGCGTGCCGAACCCGCAGACCGATTGGATGCGCGAGATGTTCGCGCATCCAATCGCGCCCGAGATGCAGCGCCTGCTTGTTCGCGCCCAGCAGCTTCTCCTTTCCCTTGTACTGCTCACCGATCAGTTGCTCGATGACCGCGACATCGATATCGAGCAGCAGCGACAGCGCGCCGACATACATGATGTTCTTGAACAACTGGCGCTGGCGCGGATCGCTCCAGGTGGCGTTGCAGATCTCGGTCAGCGGCACGCCGATGACTTGCACATCGTCGCGAAACTTCGATTTCGGCAGCGGTCGCGTCGAGTCGTAAAAAAGGTAGCCGCCCGCTTCGATCTCTTTCAAATCCGCATCCCAGGTCTGCGGATTCATCGCGACCATTAGGTCCACTCCGCCGCGCCGGCCGAGCCAGCCCTGTGCGTTGACGCGTACCTCGTACCAGGTCGGCAGGCCCTGGATGTTCGACGGAAAAATGTTGCGCGGACTGACCGGCACGCCCATGCGCAGGATCGCTTTCGCGAACAACTCGTTCGCCGAGGCCGAACCGGAGCCGTTCACGTTCGCGAACTTGATGACGAAATCGTTGATGGCCGCGATCGGTTTCATGCGTTCCCCGTCGTCCCGGCGAACGCCGGGACCCAGTGCCTTGCACGGACCAGAGTCGCTGGGCCCCGGCGTTCGCCGGGGCGACGGAGGTGTTTCATGTCGCCTCCTTCTGCCTGGCGCGCCCGCAGCCGGCGCCCGCCTGCGTGGTCTCAAGCAGGAACTTCTGCATGTCCCAGGCTCCGGTGGGGCAGCGCTCCGCACACAGGCCGCAATGCAGGCACACGTCCTCGTCCTTGGCCATGATGCGACCGGTCTTGAGTTGGCCGGACACATAGAGATCCTGTTCCGTGTTCAGCGCCGGCGCCGACAGGCGCTGGCGCAATTCCGCTTCCTCGCCGTCGGGCGTGAACGTGATGCAGTCCATCGGGCAGATGTCGACGCAGGCATCGCATTCGATGCACAGCTTGTCGGTGAACACGGTCTGCACGTCGCAATTGAGGCAGCGCTGCGCTTCCTTCCACGCGGTCTCGACGTCGAAGCCGAGTTCGACTTCGAGCTTGATGCTCTTCAGCGTCTTCGCCGCATCCGCCCACGGCACCTTGAAGCGCTCGTCCGGCGAGATGTCGTTGTCGTAGCTCCACTCGTGGATGCCCATCTTCTGCGAGATCAGGTTCGTCATCGGCGGCGGCCGCTCGCCGACATCCGCGCCGGCCAGCAGCTTGTCGATCGAGATCGCGGCCTCGTGGCCGTGGGCGACCGCCCAGATGATGTTCTTCGGCCCGAACGCGGCATCGCCGCCGAAGAACACGTTCGGCAGACTCGACTGCATCGTCACCTTGTCGACCACCGGCATGTCCCATTGCGTGTCGAACGCGATGCCGAGGTCGCGCTCGATCCACGGAAACGCATTCGCCTGGCCGACCGCGATCAGCACCTCGTCGCACTCGATCAGGGTGTCGGGTTCGCCGGTCGGAACCAGCGTGCGGCGACCTTTCGCATCGCGCTCCGCGCGTACCCTCTCGAATGTCATGCCGATCAAGCGGCCGTTCTCGTGCTCGAAGGTCTTCGGCACCAGATAGTTGAGGATCGGGATGCCTTCGTGCATCGCGTCCTCCTTCTCCCACGGCGACGCCTTCATCTCCTCGAAGCCTGAGCGCACGACGACCTTGACGTCCTCGCCGCCGAGCCGACGCGCGGAGCGGCAGCAGTCCATCGCGGTGTTGCCGCCGCCGAGTACGATCACGCGCTTGCCGATTTTCGTGATGTGCTCGAAATACACCGAGGCGAGCCAGTCGAGGCCGATATGGATCTGCGCGGCCGCTGCCTCGCGTCCCGGCAGGTCGAGATCGCGCCCGCGTGGCGCGCCGCAGCCGACGAACACCGCATCGTAGTTTTCCGCGAGCAATGCACGCAGCGAATCGATGCGGCGGCCACCGACGAATTCGACGCCGAGATCGAGGATGTAGCCGGTTTCCTCGTCGATGACTTCCTCGGGCAACCGGAAGCGCGGCACCTGGGTGCGCATGAACCCGCCGGCTTTCGCATCGGCCTCGAATACGGTGACCTGGTAACCGAGCGGCGCGAGATCGCGTGCGACGGTCAGCGAGGCGGGACCGGCGCCGATGCAGGCGATGCGTTTGCCGTTCTTCGTCGCGGCCGGTTTCGGCAGGCGATCGCGGATATCGTCCTTCAAGTCGGCGGCGACGCGCTTCAGTCGGCAGATCGCGACCGGCTCGGGCTTGCCGCCGCCGCTTTCCTCGACGCGACCACGCCGGCACGCCGGTTCGCAGGGACGATCGCAGGTGCGCCCGAGGATTCCCGGGAACACGTTCGACGTCCAGTTGACCATGTACGCGTCGGAATAGCGCCCGGCCGCGATCAGGCGGATGTATTCGGGCACCGGGGTGTGGGCCGGGCAGGCCCACTGGCAATCGACGACTTTGTGAAAATACGCAGGGTTGCGGATATCGGTTGGCTGCACCCCAGCCTCCTGGCTGAAACGCTAAGTGATCGCTGTGTGCGAGCCTAGACCTTGTGTCGCCGTCGTGCAAAGCGCGGCGCACCATGCTCCGGAGCGGTACAGGATACCTGGACAAGCATTGTGCTTCTTGGACTCAACCGCCCTGATCCTCGATCGCCTTGTCTGCCTTCTCCTTGTCTTCCTGCAACTGCTTCTCGACCGCCTTCGCCTTGTCCAGCGCCTTCAACTGATCGTCGAATACGGTCTTCTGCCTGGCCGGCGCAGGCTGCGCCGCTTGCGCGGTCCTGGCAGCGTCGGCATCGGCGGCCGTCTGGCCGCCGCACGCGGCGAGCGCGAGCAGGCTGGTGGTAATCACGATCGAACGGAACATGGCGTACTCCAGGCGCGGCGGTATCCGCTAAAGTCTGCGCTGCCCGTTCGGTCGGAACAAGCAGGAGGTAGGCGCGATGACGAATCCGTCACGCTGGCGGCTCGATGGCCATACCGCGCTGGTCACCGGCGCGAGCAAGGGCATAGGCCTCGCCTGCGCGCGCGAACTGGCCGCGCTCGGCGCCGACCTGCTGCTGGTCGCGCGCGACGAAATCCACCTGGAGCAGGCGCGGGTCGAACTCGCCGAGGAATTTCCGCAGTCCGAGATCCTCGTTTGCGACGCGGATGTCACCGTGCAGGAGCAGCGCCTCGAGGTGTTCGACTGGATCGCCGATCTCGACCTCGAACTCTCGCTGCTGGTCAACAACGTCGGCGGCAACGTCTACAAGTCCGTATTCGACTACACGCTCGATGAAGTGCGCGCGCTGATCGAGACGAACGTGCTCAGCGCGTTCGAGATGTGCCGCCTCGCGCACGCGTCGCTCGCCGAGCACGGCAACGCGGCGATCGTGAACGTCGGTTCGGTGTCGGGCCTGACGCACGTGCGCACCGGCGCCCCGTACGGGCTGGCGAAGGCTGCGCTGCACCAGCTCACGCGCAATCTCGCCTGCGAATGGGCCGACGACGGCATCCGCGTCAACGCGGTCGCGCCGTGGTACATCCGCACCCAGCGCACCGAAGGCCCGCTCGCG